>NZ_JBFANH010000040.1:0-65075 GCF_040674755.1 Nocardia sp. NPDC049737
CGGCGTGTTCGCGGCCCCCTGGTGTCTCGCGTCCGAGCCGTCGAGACTCGCGACTACGTCGCATGCGCTTCGACGACTCGGACGCGAGACGGGCCGCGAACCTCGCTCGTAAGACTCGCTCCGTTGTGGTTACGGAGGCGGGGAGCGATCGGCACCTGATGCGCGCGTGCTGGACGGTCGAGTCCTGCGACTGTGTCACACGCGTTTGAACGGCTCAGACGCGAGACGGGCCGCGAACTCCTCGCTCGTAAGACTCGCTCCCTGATGGTCGTTAGTGCCGGTTTGTCCCGTCAGACCGAAATGCGATCCTCGACCGCGGCGAGGCCGATGTCGGTGCGAAAGTGGCTGCCCGGCAACTTGATCGAGGCAATGCGGTCGTAGGCGTGCGCGCGAGCCTCGGCCAGATCCGCGCCGACGCCGACGACGCTCAGCACGCGACCGCCCGCGGAGACCAGTGCTCCGTCCTCGCGCGATGCGGTTCCCGCATGTAGCACGGCGGACGTGTCGTCGGTAGTGCCCTCGCCCGCTCCGGTGATCACATCACCGACGCGGGGATGACCCGGGTAGTTCTCGGCGGCGATCACGACTGTGACGGCCGAACCGACGCGCCAACGCGGTGCGGCAACCTCGGCGAGCGTGCCGGTCGCGGTGGCGTTCAGCAATTCGCCGAGCGGACTCTCCAGCAGCGCGAGCACGGCCTGGGTCTCCGGATCGCCGAAGCGACAATTGAATTCGACGACGGCGGGTCCGGCGGCACCGATCGCCAGCCCCGCGTACAGCAGACCGGAGAAGCCGCAGCCACGCCGCACCAACTCCGCCGCGACGGGCTTCACGACATCCTCGACGATCGCGGTGACAGTCTCCTCCGGCAACCACGGCAGCGGCGTGTACGCACCCATACCGCCGGTATTCGGCCCGGTATCACCGTCGCCGACGCGCTTGTGATCCTGCGCGGGCAGCAGCGGCACCACAGTTTCGCCGTCGACCAGGCAGAACAGCGAAACCTCGGGCCCGTCCAGGAAGGATTCCAACAGCACCGGATGGCCCTGCTCGAGCAGTTCGGCACCGTGGTCGCGGGCCGCAAGCCGGTCGGCGGTCACCACCACACCCTTGCCCGCGGCCAGGCCGTCGTCCTTGACCACCCAGGTGGGGCCGAACCGGTCCAGCGCGGCATCGAGTTCAGCAGGATTGTCCACAATCTCGCTGTGCGCGGTGCGAACCCCGGCGGCGGTCATGACATCCTTGGCGAACGCCTTCGAACCTTCGATGCGCGCGGCCGCGGCCGACGGACCGAAGCATGCGATACCCGCGGCCCGGACCGCATCGGCGACGCCCAGCACCAGCGGCACCTCGGGTCCGATCACCACCAGGTCCGCGTCCAGCTCGGTAGCCAGCGCGACAACCGCCTCTGCCGAGGACGGATCAACCGCTCTGACCTGCGCGTACTGGGCGATACCGGCATTGCCCGGCGCCGCGAACAACGCGGTCACCGCGGGGTCCCGGCGCAGGGCCAGGACGAGGGCATGTTCACGGGCTCCGGAACCGATGACGAGTACGCGCACGGGCAACAGCTTAGGGTGTGCCGAACTCGCCCCGACCAGTAGTCCGCGCACCCGATACTCGGGGTTCATCGGCCGTACACCCCGCACCCGCCGATCCTGGCAGGCGGTACCGATTTCTGCCGCCGCCCATCCCGATAACCACTGGTGGGCGAGCGAGCGATGACTGATTTCGTAGGCACATGGGTAACTCGTCGGGCACGCCCAAAAGCCGACCGCCCGGTTACCGCCGGCCCGTATTGTGGATATCGAGGCACCGGACGACCGGCAAAATACGCGGAGAGGCGGGGGAGTCTATGGGTCTGATCGACGGACTGATGGGCAATGCCGGACGGATCGATCCCGGTAAGGCGCAAGAGGAATACGCGAGACTAATGGGCGGCGGTGAGCAGGTTTACGCCGCGTATCTGCTTGTCCGCGATGCGATTCTGTTCACCAACAAGCGTCTCATCCTGGTCGACAAGCAGGGGGTCACCGGCCGCAAGGTGAGCTATCACAGCATCCCCTACCGCGCCATCACCCACTTCTCGGTGGAAACCGCGGGCACCTTCGACCTCGATGCCGAACTCTGCATCTGGATCTCCGGCACCCATGAACCCGTGCAGAAGCGATTCAACCGTCAGGTCGACATCTACGAAGTGCAGAGCATTCTGTCGCACTACATCGCCTGACCACTCAGCCCGCTGGTTATCACCGGACGGACCCGGGTCAGCAGCAGTTCGAGAAACTGTTCGGGCTGCCAGAATGCCGCGAAGTGGTTGGCGTCCGCGATCACCGCGAACTCCTTGTACGGCGCCTCGACATCGTCGAAGTAGCGGCGTGCCCTGGCCGCTGGCATCAAGCTGTCGTGTTCGCCCTGAAAGATGAAGAACGGCAACTCGAATCGCGTGCCGTCGCGCCAGGCATCGAAGTGCACGGATTCGACGCCGACCTGAGCGGAGAACTTCATACCGTCCGCACCCACCTTCAGATCACGCAGCCGATGCAGTGGCGAGAACCACATCGAGGGCATGATCAGCTTCTTCAGGACCTCGGTGAGCATGGGATCCGAGCTCGTCGCCAATTTCGCGTGCAGACCCCATTGCTCGGCGGTCCATCGCGTGGCATCCGGTCCCATTTCCTCCAATTTCGCTGCGGCGGCGCGCTTTCCGGATTCGCGCAGCCGTCGCACAACCGCGAAGAATGCGCTCTCGTCGGGCTCGCCGCCGGTGATGTTCTGGTCAGTGCCGACATAGGCCGAGTACAGCTCGGGATGGTTGCGGGCCAGGCGAAGTCCCAGGACCGAACCGAAGGAGGCGGCCAGCAACACCACCTTGTCGGCGTGCAGCCGGTCGCGCACGTAGTGGGTGACCTCGAGTGCGTCGGCGTAGAGCTGGCCGAAGGTCATCTCCCCTTGCGCGCCGCGACCGAAAGTCTTTCCCGCGCCACGCATATCCCACCGGACGATCGTGAAGTGCTTTTCCCAAGCCCGAGTTCGATGGGCGAAGTAGGTGTTCGAGGCGCCGGGGCCGCCGTGCAATTCCAGCAGCACCGGGTTGGACCGGTCCTCGCCGCGGATTTCGACCCACTGCTCGATGCCACCGATGGTGACGAAGCCCGCCTCCGAGATTCCGTTCGGGGTGTCGATCCGGAGCGCCCGAGCATTGCCGCGGCGCCGCATCTGACGGTGGGTGAGCAGACCTGCGGGGGCGGCGGCTGCTGCGGCGGCAAGGGCAATGGTGATCATGTCGTTCCTAAACTGTGTCCGTCGGAAACTGATATGTGTACGATAGACACAATTCCGGGGCGACGTCAACACCGGAACGGCCGCTCGGGACCGCTCGGCGTAGCCTGCGGTACATGGCTTCTGTTTTCAGCGCGATCATCGAAGGCCAGCTGCCGGGCCGTTTCGTCTGGGAGGACGACGAATTCGTCGCATTCCTCACCATCGCCCCGGTAACGCAAGGGCACACACTGGTTGTCCCCCGCAAGGAGATCGATCAGTGGCAGGACGTCGACGCCGACACCTTCGCGCGGCTCAACGGCGTCGCGCAGAAAATCGGCCGAGCGGTCCGCCACGCCTGGGACGCACCCCGCGCCGGCCTACTCATCGCCGGCCTGGAAGTCCCCCACCTGCACGTCCACGTTTTCCCAGCCTTCACCATGGGCAACTTCGACATCTCCGGCGCCAACCCCCACCCCACCCCCGAATCCCTCGACGAAGCCCAAACCAAAATCAAAACCGCCCTCCGCGACTTGGGCTACGGATCCAACGTTCCCGATTGATCAGGCGTCGCTTCGGTGTGCCGGATGGGTCGATCCAGGCCGTATGAGTGTCGCGGAACGCGGACGGTCGCCGCATCCGGCGCGTGTCGGCCTTCGATTCCGAAGACCACCTCGGCGACGCGCCAATAGTTGGACGGGACCAGTCGGCCAGAAGCCACGGCCGTGAGCGTGCCGTCTGCCGCCTCATCCAGCTCGTCGGCCGCTAAGCCCAGGTTCATATTCGCCGTAGCGATTCGGCGCGTCGGCGCGGTCACACCTAATCGCCCGCGCTCATGTCTGGATCGACGCGACGCAGCGCTGATGCCAACCATTCGGACCGGCGGTGTTCGGCTGGCATCACTGCCAGCCCGTTTGTCGCCTCGCCTATCGCTTCGGCCGTATGCCCCAGCAGCGCCAGCACACCGCCACGCTGCACAGCCCCGAATCCGGTGCTCCACCAATACATCGACGCGGGGGGCTCAGCACCCTCCGCCGCTTCCGCCGCCGCATCGGCCACGGCCAGCGCGCGTTGTGCTTCGACCTTCTCTCCGTGCGCGGCCAATAGCTCGGCTCGCCGCATTCGCCCATAGGCCGTAATGACAGGGTGCGCGTCCCGTACCGCCAGCGCGGCGTCCGACAGTGCGAGGACTTCGTCATATTTCCCCGCGCTCATGGTCACGTAGCCGAGGAAGCCCAGGCTGTGGGCAAGCCGGTCCGGGTCGCGAGACTCCTCCGCCAGGCTCACAGCGGTGCCGAGGCTACGCCGGGCAGCGGCATCAGCTCCGATCGCGTGCTCCAGCCACCCGCGATACTGCGTGATCTCCGACGCGAGGGACGCCGCATTACTCCGTCCCACACGCGCCTCACCGGCAAATGTCTCGGTCATCTCGGCCATGCCCCGGACGGCGGGCAGAACTGTCAAAGCCCCTGCCGCGTCCTCGAATCGGCGCGTAGCCGCCAACATCACCGCCACGTCGGACAAGGCGGTGATGTCCACGCTGGCTGGTGCTCGCGCCACCGCCGTCAGCCGCTCCAAGTCCGCGTCGAGCACCCTTTCGTAGGCAGCGACGACACCGGCAGGTACCGGGCGCTGGCCGGTCTCGATCAGCGACAGGTATGCCCTGCTGTAGTAGCTCTGCTCGGCCATCGCGCGCAGCGAGATACCCGCCGCCTCGCGAGCGGCGCGCATCAGCGCACCGGGTTCCATAAGACCAGCCTAACGCGCACAGTCCGCTGGTAGACGCTGTAGACGCGTGTGGACACCGAACTGGTCCGTTCCCGAAAGCCGCACGCCTAGCGTGTTTTTCAGCCCCACCGCCGGGGAGATGCCGTGGCCTCATCGATGAACTGACGACCCTTCGTCTACAAGGCAAGTGCTCACAACCGGACCCGGGTGCCCCACAGCAGTGCCGTCGCTCAGCGATTTTCGCGGGGGAGGCGGACGGTGAAGGTGGTGCCTTCATCCTCGGCACTTTCGACACTCACTGTGCCGTTGTGGGCGTCGACGAGGGCTTGCACGATGGACAGGCCCAGGCCGGTGCCGCCGCTGGCGCGCGTGCGGGAGGTGTCGGTGCGGTAGAAGCGTTCGAAGATGCGCTCGGCTTCCTCGGACGGTAGGCCCTGGCCGGTGTCGGCGACTTCGAGCAGGACCTCGTCGTCGGTGGGGGTCAGCCGGACCGTGACGTCGGCGTCCGGAGGTGTGTGCGTGAGTGCGTTGTTGAGCAGGTTGGCCAGTATCTGACGCAGCCGCGCTTCATCGCCGACTACTTCCAATGTTCCTGTGCCCGAACAGATTTCCAGTTCGACCGAGCGTTGCGAACCGTCGTCGTCATTGGCCGCGGCGACTGCGCGGGCATTGTGCACGGCATCGCTGGCGAGGGCGAGCAGGTCCACCGGACCCAGTTCCAGTGGACGCTGCGCGTCCAATCGGGCCAGCATCAACAGATCCTCGACCAACAGCCCCATGCGCTGGGCCTCGTGTTCGATGCGGTCCATGAACATGGCCGGATCCGCGGTCGCACCTTGCCGATACAGTTCAGCGAAGCCGCTGATGGTGGTGAGTGGGGTGCGCAGTTCATGACTCGCGTCGGCGACGAAGCGGCGCATCTTCGCCTCGGAGCGCCGGGCCGCCGCCTCGGACGCTTCCGTCGCGGCGAAGGCTCGCTGGATCTGGGCCAGCATGCCGTTAAGCGATTGGGACAACCGGTCGACCTCGGTGTTGGTGCCGCGCACCGGAACTCGGCGATGCAGATCACCGGCGGCAATGGCGGCGGCGGTCTTCTCGACCGCGCGCAGCGGCCGCAGACTGCGTCGGATCACGAAGTAGGCGAGCACCGCCAGCGCGGCGAGCACCGCGGCGCCGACCATGAGCTGCAACATGATCAGTCGATTGACGGTGTCGATGTTCTCGGTCAGCGGTATCGCGACCGTCGTCGTCGTATCGGGTGAAACCGCCGTCATGGTCCGCCATTTGACCGTCGAGCCGCTCTTGGAACCGACGGTCACCGGTTTAGTGAGTACCTTGCTACCCGGCGGATCCGTGTTCGGCCGCGCATCGGTCAACCGCGGCAGCTCGGGCTCGGCCTCCTCATTGAACGGCCTGGTCTCGAGATAAACGGTGCCGTTGCCGCCGGGGGTCGGCTCGATGTGCACATAGAAGGTGCTGGACGGATGCGGCGGATTCGACGGAGTCGGCGGCCGCGGCCGCGACCACGCCATCACCGCATCGCGAAGCTGCTGATCGGTGCGGTGCAGCAGCGAATTCTCCAGCGCCGAGGTGACGACCGTGCCGGAGGCGAACAGGCCGAGCGCGGAAAGCAGCACCAGCGCGAGCACGAGCGTCACCCGCAGCGGAATCGCCGAAGAGGCACGTGCCAGTCTGCGACGGGTCTGTTCGATTCGGGAAGTGATCATTTCTCGGACTGGCGCGTGCGATTCGGCGCGCGCATCACATAGCCCACACCACGCAGCGTATGAATCAAACGCTGATCACCCGTGTCGACCTTTTTGCGCAGATACGAGACATAGGTTTCGACCACGCCGACCTCACCCCCGAAGTCATAGCGCCACACATGGTCCAGGATGCGGGGCTTACTCAACACCGTCCCGGCATTGACCATGAAATACCGCAGCAGGGTGAATTCGGTGGGCGACAACGCGACCGGCACGCCCGCCTTCCACACCTCGTGCGTATCGTCGTCGAGTTCGATGTCCTCGAACCGAATTCGCGAACTCTCGCGCTGCGGGGCGGTATGACCGAAGCGGCGCAAGACAACTCGCAGCCGGGCAACCACTTCCTCGAGGCTGAACGGCTTGGTGATGTAGTCGTCGGCGCCGAGGGTGAGTCCGGCGACCTTGTCCTGCACATCGTCGCGCGCGGTCAGGAACAGCACCGGTGCGTCGATGCCATCGGCACGCAGTCGGCGCAGCAGCCCGAAGCCGTCCATGCCGGGCATCATCACATCGACGATCAGCGCCTGCGGTCGGAAGGTGCGCGCCTTGTCCAGGGCCTGCGCCCCGTCGATAGCAGTATCGACCGCGAACCCCTGATAGCGCAGGCTCACCGACAGGAGCTCCACGATCATGGGTTCGTCGTCCACCACCAGCACCCGGGCCTCGGGCGTGGACTCCGCAGGCGCACCACTCATTGCTTCATAGTCCGGCAATCGACTGGGAACTGTCTGGACCTTACCTGGGCGATTCCTGTGAATGGTGTGTTCAATTGCCGCTCGTATGACTCACTCCGTCGTGGGTGCGTCAGCGACGGGGAGCTCGCGACTCCGGGTACACATCGTCGTCGGTGAGTAGCGCGCTGCCCGCGACCTGATCCTGTGCCAGCGCCTCCAGGAACGCTCGCGCCCAGCGGTCCACATCATGCGCGAGCACCTGACGGCGCAAGGAGCGCATTCGGCGGCGACGCGTATCGCGGTCGTCCTCCAGCGCGGAGATGACGGCATCCTTCACGCTGTTCAGATCGTGCGGGTTGCACAAATACGCCTGACGCAATTCGGCTGCGGCGCCGGTGAATTCGCTCAACACCAACGCGCCGTTGAGACCACTGTGACAGGCGACGTACTCCTTGGCGACCAGGTTCATCCCGTCGCGCAGCGGCGTCACCAGCATGACATCGGCGGCCACGAAGAAGGCGACGAGTTCGTCGCGCGCAATCGGGCGGTGCAGATAGTGCACGACCGGATATCCGACCCTGGCGAATTCGCCGTTGATCCGGCCGACCTGGCGTTCGATATCGCCGCGCATCTGGATATAGCTCTCGACCCGCTCACGGCTCGGGGTGGCCAGCTGCACCATGACGGTATCGGCGGGATCCAGCCTGCCCTCCAGCAGCAACTCCTCGAGCGCGGCGAGACGGATATCGATGCCCTTGGTGTAGTCCAAGCGGTCGACGCCGAGCAGGATATTTTTCGGATTGCCGAGTTCGGCACGGATTTTCGCGGCGCGCTCCCGGACCGAACGGCGGCGCGAATGCTCGTCGAGTTCGGCCGAGGCGATCGAAATCGGGAACGCGCCGACTCGGACCGTGCGGAAGCCCACCTGCACCACGCCGAGCTTGGAGCGCACACCGACGGTGCCGCGCGAGGTGGGCTGTCCGGCCAGTCTGCGGGCCAGGTAGAGGAAGTTCTGCGCGCCGCCGGGCAGGTGGAAGCCGATCAGGTCGGCGCCGAGCAGACCCTCGATGATTTCGGTCCGCCACGGCATCTGCATGAACAACTCGACCGGCGGGAACGGAATGTGCAGGAAGAATCCGATGGTGAGATCGGGCCGCAGCATGCGCAGCATCTTCGGCACCAATTGCAGTTGGTAGTCCTGTACCCAGACGGTCGCGCCTTCGGCGGCGACCTTCGCGGTGGCCTCGGCGAAACGCCTGTTCACCGTGACATAGGCGGCCCACCAGGCCCGATCGTAGACCGGGCGCACGATCACGTCGTGGTACAGCGGCCATAGCGTGCCATTGGAGAAGCCCTCGTAATACTCGGAGACTTCCTCCGCGGACAGCGGCACCGGATGCAGTTCGAGGCCGTCTTCGATGATCGGATCGATATCCACATCCGGAACGCCGGCCCAGCCGACCCAGGACCCCTTGTTATTGCGGAGTACCGGCTCCAGCGCGGTCACCAGACCGCCCGGACTGCGCTTCCAGCGGGTGGAACCGTCGGGCAGCTTCTCCAGGTCGACCGGCAGCCGGTTGGCGACGACGACGAAGCCGGAACCGGCCCCGTTCACGTCGGCGAGGGCGGAGGGGACCACCGTGGTGTCGGGTTCGGATGGGGGCTCTAGAAAGGCGTGTTCGGAGTCCTCGGACGGCTGTTGGGTCATCTGGTCCACTCACGCATCCTTTGCGCGTCGCTGTTCCCGTTGAAGTTATGAGATAGTCGACGGCCCCGTTGACGTCGAGGTGGTTACTCGCCCCGAGAGTTAGGCCCGATGCCCAGCATCGACAGCAGCATCCGGCATTCGTCGGCATCCTCCGCGTAGGCCGCGACAACTCGCTGCGCCTGACGGGCGGTCTCGTCGGCGAGTGGTTCCAGATCGTCGTCCGCGATGTCGTTCGCGCTGCTCTTCGCGGCCATCTTGTTGTCCTCCCGGCTCAGTACGCTCGTACGTGCGAATATTCAATGGTATCTGGCCACCATCGAGGTGTGTCGCACCCGGATATGGGTGACCTCCGACACGTTCGGCGTCATACCCTTCGCTTGTTCGTCGAAAACCGGAGCCCGATACCGTTGGAACGCAGCACCAACTCCACGAAAGGGTCGATATGCCGCTGGCCACGGTGAACGGAATTTCACTCAACTACCAGGTCAAGGGCGACCGAGCCAAGGGCACGGAGGGGAAGGGCGCCGGTCCGCTGGTCGTCATGATCATGGGCACCGGCAGCCCAGGCCGGGTCTGGGAGTTGCATCAGGTCCCGGCGCTGGTCAAGGCGGGATATCGGGTCTGCACTTTCGACAATCGTGGCATCAAACCGTCCTATGAGGCGGCCGAAGGGATGACCATCGATCAGCTGGTCGGGGATACCGCCGGACTCATCGAACTGCTCGACGAGGGTCCGGCACTGGTGGTCGGCACTTCGATGGGCGCGCGGGTGGCCCAGGAACTCGCGCTGGCGCGTCCGGAATTGGTCCGCAAGGCCGTATTCATGGCCGGACACGGCCGCCTCGACCAGTTCCAGAAGACGCTCTCGCTCGGCGAACACGAACTCGACGCCAGCGGGGTCAGCCTGCCCGCGAAGTACGAGGCCGCCGTGACCGCGGTGATGAATATGTCGCCCGCGACCATGGCCGATCCGAACGCCGCCCGCGACTGGCTCGATCTGTTCGAATTCACCGGTGGTGCGGTGACGCCCGGGATCCGCGCCCAGCGCCGGATGGACCACGATTTCGACCGGGTGCAGGCCTACCGCGGCATCAAGGTGCCGTGCCTGGCCATCGGATTCGCCGACGATCGGATGATTCCGCCGTATCTGTCCAGGGAGGTTGCCGAGGTCATTCCTGGTGCGCGTTACCTGGAAGTTCCTGATGCGGGGCACTATGGCTATCTAGAGCGTCCAGAAGCGGTGAACAAGATCCTGCTCGATTTCTTCGCGGCCTGAGGTAACCGCCTACGCGTAACGTCTACCTTGCTAGGGTCGACACAACGCTCGGGGACCTTCCGGCGCTCGACAGCGTTGGACGAGCCAAGGGCGATCCCGTACATGCGCCAGTATCCAGTGAGGTGAAATTGAGCACCAACCCCTTCGATGACGAAGACGGCCGCTTCTTCGTTCTGGTCAACGATGAGGAACAGCATTCGCTGTGGCCGGCCTTTGCGGAGGTTCCGGCCGGATGGCGAGTCGTTTTCGGCGAGGACAGCCGCGCCGCGTGCGTGGAGTACGTCGAGAAGAACTGGACCGACATGCGTCCGAAGAGCCTGCGTGACGCCATGGCCGCCGATGACGCGGCCCGTCAGGGCGCCCAGTCCTGACGCGCGGTATCCGATACTGCGCCGGGCTCACAGCTGAACCGTCACTGCGTGACACCGCATAGCCGGTGTCACGCAGCTGGCGTGCCCGGTTATGATTGGCACCGTTTTGTAAGACACCGTCCGCCTCCTTAGCTCAGTGGTAGAGCACTCGCCTTGTAAGCGAAAGGTCGTCAGTTCAATCCTGACAGGGGGCTCCATTCCAGCCGCTACGCGGCTGAGCTCAGCGGCAGAGGCCCTGCCGTTCGTGTAAGCGAAAGGTCGTCAGTTCAATCCTGACAGGGGGCCCCAGCCGAGCGCGTCGGTCACGGCGCGCCCGTTCACGTGACAGAGGCTTGATCCGGTTGAGGTGCCCTACGACGGGGGCCGCTGTTCCAGGGCACCGCCAGGCCAGCGGTAATGCCGTCTTGATCACGGCGTAGCCCCCGGACGAACGAGTGCGGCCGCGCCGGACTCAGCGTCGCACCACGCGTCGGTGACGCACACACCTTCGAACTGCCCCCAGCGGACCTCCCAACCGCGGCCCAGCATCATAAACCTGCCCCTCCCCCGAAATACACTGCTGGACAAGCGATCACGGGGAACCGGTGGCGGGGTCTACTCGCCGCCGCCAGTTCCACCTGATCGGCCGACCAAGAGAAGTGGTGCGATGACCGCAGTGACCGTGGTAGGCGCGATTTGCAACCGTGGTAACTGTGGAGACGGTGGTGGCGGCGGAAGCTTCTCGGAGATTTCGGGACGTATGCTGCGTTGGATGAGGTTGGCTCGGAGGGATTGGGCCGTGGTCGCCGCGGTGTTTTGGAGCTGTGTGTTCGCGGCGGTGCACTTGTTCTGGGCCTTGGGTGGGTCTGTGGGGCTGGCGTCGTCAGCGGGCTCGGATTTGGCGGCTCGGCGTCCGCCGATGTTCGTTGCGGCCGGTCTGTGGGGCGTGGCTGTTGTGCTTCTGGCTGATGCTGCGTTCGTTGGTGTGGCAGCAGCTGTGAATATGCCGCGCCGGTGGCGCTGGGTTATGGCGTGGATGATCGGGCTTGCCGGGCTGGTGTTGCTGGCTCGCGGTGTCCTGGTCGAGGTCGCGTTAGCCGCGGATGCGGGCGGTGTCCGTTGCGAGGTGGGGCCGCATCGAACTTGGTGGAGTCTGGTGCTGTGGAATCCGTGGTTCATGCTCGGTGGTGTGTTGTTCATCGGGGCGGGTCTGGGTATTGGGAAGCGTTGTTCGCGGCCGACTGGTCGTGCCGAGGCTCAGGTTGCGGCTGGTCTCGGATCTCGATATAGCCGCTTGGCTTCGAGCATGGCATAGAGGACGTCGCAGCGGCGGCCTGATCGCCGGGCAGCTGCTCGACAACCGGCACGGTTCAGGCGTCCGGCCCCTCAGCACGCCGGGCCCTGGCCGACATGCCGCGCTGCCACCAATCGATCACCTCACCCGCGCGAGTCATGTCTTCGATCAGATGCGCGGCGGCTTCCACCTGCGCACCGGACTCGCCGCAAAACGTCCACAACCGCTGAGCCGCCCGATGGTACTGGTGGATCACCGCGTCGACCTCGAACGCATCCAACTGCCCGGCACCGAACCCGTCCAATGCCCGGCCGACGTGCTCGAGCAGCTCGCCGAGCCGCACTTCGTGATACGCCGCCACACGATCCCGAGCAGCCTGCCATTCAGCCTTTGACGCCACTCGAATCACGTTACCGACCGCGGACTCCGCCAAAGCCATCACCAGGCAGAACATCAACCCACGACTTGACAACGAACATAGGGACACCCCCGGCCGCGGTGACAGCGGGTGCAGCCAACTAAATCGGGTTTACTGCGGATACGAGCCAGTGGCCGTTGTCCTTTTCGAGGTTTACTCGGACTCGGCTGGTGCTGATGTTGGCTTGGGGGGAGTCCTTGCCGGTGGTTACCTGGTTCAGGTACAGCAGGACCACCGCGTGGGCGGGTTCGGCGGAGACTACGCCGGTGGCCTGGGTGGTGGCTTGGACGTTGAGTTCCTTTTCCTTGGCGCCGGGGGCGATAGCTTCCCTGATCAGTTTCAGGTAGTCGTCGCGGAAGCTGCCGCTGAGATTGTCCGCGACCTTGGGCAATTCGGCGTCCACCGTTTTGAAGTTGTAGGTGAACATCGCTTCGACAGTGCGTTGGGCGGCGGGGACGGCCTGGGTACGCGCCTGTTCGCTCTTGCGGTCGTTCCAGAATTTGTATCCGGTGACGCCGCAGATGGCCGCCAACGCGACGATGACGAGGGCGACCGCGGACGCCACCAGAATCAGCCGCCGACTCATGCCACGAACTCCACTTGTGAGGCGGTGATCCCGTTATCGCCGCGAGTGACGGTGACCCGGAACCGGTAGTACCGCGTCTGCGGATCCGCCATGCCCGCATTGGTCAGGGTCTGCTTGGCGGCGACCAGCACGCGTGCCGAATCCCCGTCCTCGCTCTCGATGGCGGATTCGATGATCTCACCGGTGGCCTTCACCTTGGCCTGTTCCACAACGCTCGCGTAGGCGTCCTTGCGCTGGGAGTATTCGGCCTTGAGTTCACCGGAGGCCACCGCGAGGACGCGGTCGATATCGGCCTTGGCGGTGTCGTCCTTGATGGTGGTGAGATTGAGAATCGCCTGCTTGGCGGTCTGCACGTAGTCCGCGCGCCGCGCATCGCGGTCGGATGCGGTGTGCAGGTTGAAGGCGAAGAATCCGGTGCCGACCACCAGCGCGATCGCCACGACCGCGGCCGCGACGGCACCGGCGATGAGAACCCAGCGCGGCGGGGCGGACTTCGCAGCGTCATCGACGACCTCATCGGCGACGTTGGGGATCTCCAGCGTCGTCACGGATTCGGCATCCTCGCTCGGACTGTCCGACTCCGTCTTCGTCACCTTGACGGTGACATCGACGGCCTTGGACAGCTCGACACCTTCGGTCTCGAGCGGGAGCGTGTCCTCCGGCGGCGGACCCGCCGAACGCACCGCCCGTCGCCTGGGCCGAGCCTTGACCACACTGGATTCACTCATGCCTGCACCTCGCTGACGCTCGGTTCCGGCATGCGCGAAGCACGCTGTGACATTGTTCGTTCGCTGCGCTCTCTCACTGCTGCTGCTCCTGAAGCATCGCCTGCCAACTCGACGGTATCGTGCCGGATCCGTCCTTTCCGATATCCCCCTGACGGTACGTGCGTCCGTCCGGTCCCATGAACGTCCCACTGCCGGGATCCAATGTCGTGCTGTGTGCGGCCGGGTGGGTCGAGCCCTGATCGCCGATCGGGTCGCCAGACGGCGTCACCGGCTGCGGCGCACCGAACGCCGGGTTATTGCCTTCGGGCACATAGCCGTTCGGATCGCGGCACAGCTCCGGCGATGGTGCCCGCTTACCCGGCACCTCCATACACGGCGTATTGCGGATACCGCGCACGGCTTCCCTGGCGTTCTGCGCCACCTTGCAGTACAGCCCGGGCGGTGTATCCGGCGTGTCGAGCTGGGCGGGCGAGCGGCGCTGTTCCGGCGTGAGGAAGCCGGTGGTGCAGCCGGGCGGATCGTTGAGTTCCAGGTGGAAGTCCACGACGGCACCGTATTCGACCGGGCCGCGGATAACCGTCAGGAACGCGGCGGTCAGCGGTGGATAAATCACCAGGATCTGTTCCAGACCCGAGTGATAGGTCACCGCGACCTGACCCACGCTGACCAGATTCGACAGCAGAATCGGCAAGGTCGGGCGCAGGTCCTGGAACAGCGAACTCACCTGTTGGGCGGCACCGGGCGTCTTCTCGATGACATTGCGCAATGCCGGATCATGGGCGCGCAGTTGATCGGTGACCGTTGCCAGGTCGTGGGTCCACGACCGGATCGCCGCATCGGACTGATTCTGCGTATCCAGCAGCGGTCCGATCTTTTCCAGCAGATCCTTGGTCGGCTCCGCATTCGCCTGAGCCTCCTGCACCAGCAGCGATGCGGAATCGATGAACTTCTGTAGATCCGGTCCGGCCCCGTTGAATGCCGTGAACGCATCGTCGATCACCTGCCGGAGCTTGGTGTCGGCAATGCTGGACAACAGACGATCGGAGCGATCGAGCACAGTACCGATATCCTCGGGCAGCTTGGTGCGTTCCACCGGAACCACCGAACCGTCGGAAAGGTTGCCGCCCTTGGCATCAGCGGCCGGTACCAGATCGACGTACTGCTCACCGATGGCCGAAACACTGCGCACCCACGCGTCGACATCGGACGGAATCTTGTAATCACTATCAATGGACAGCTTCGCGTCCACACCCGTCGGGGTGAGCCGAACCTCTTCCACCTTGCCGACATTCGTGCCGCGGTAGGCGACATTGGCCGTCGGATACAGCCCGCCGGTGGCCAACAGTTTTACCGTCACCTCATAGCGGCCGATGCCGAACATGGCGGGCAGTCCCACATAGGTGCCGCCCATCACCACCAACCCGATCACCGTCAGCACCGAGAAGATGGCCAACTGGATCCGGACGAAGCGCGTGAGTTTCATCGGCCCGCACCTTCCTGCCCGGCGGGCGGAACGGTGAGGCCGGGTATCGCGGGCAGACCCGGAATCGGCGGCAGCCCGGGGATACTCGGCGTCGGAGCCGGTGTCGCCGGTGGCTGTAGCGGTGCGGTCGCCGGATTGCTATTGCCCTCCGCCGAACCGGCCAGACCGCCGAGTGCGCCCTCGACCCCGCCGAACCGACCGCCGAGCGGGGTGCCGGTGAGGAAGTTCGAATCCAACCGCTTACCTGTGATATCGACGGTCATGAGCAGGTTCATGTAGTCGCCCTTGACCGCGTGATCGAGATTCTTCATCGGGAACGGGAAGGTGAAGATCAGCTTCAGCACCTCGACCAGGCTGTTCCCGGTGCTGGCCAGCGTCTCCAGCACGGGTGCCAGATTCGCCAGATTCGCCTTCAGATTGTCCCCACCCTGCGCGATGATCCGCTGCACCACATCGCTCAGATCACCAAGGGCGGTGAGGGTCTGGGTGATGTTCTCGCGCCGATCGGCGAGCACGGTGAGCGCCGGATGGATCTGTTCGATCGCCGCGGCCACCCGATCCTTCTGCTTGGCGAGCGTGCCGGTGAACCGGTCGAGTCCGCCCATCGCATCGATGATGTCTTTGGTCTGAGAATCCAGTGTGGTGGTCAGCTCGGTCAGCTGCGGCAGCAGATCCCGGATCGCATCCTCGCGGCCGTTGAATGCGGCATTGAGTTCGTGGGTAATGGTTTCGAGCTGACTGATGCCGCCGCCGTTGAGCACCACCGACAGCGATGACAGGGTCTGCTCGGTGGTGGGATAGACACCGGCCCGATCCAACGGGATCAGATCGCCGTTCTTCAGCTCACCCTGTGCTGGAACATCTTTCGGCGCGGCGAGTTCGAGGTGATTGCTGCCGAGCAGACTGGTCTGCCCGATTCGGGCGGTCGCATTGGCGGGCAGCTTCACATCGTGGTTCAACGAGACGGTGACCAGCGCGTGCCAGCCCTCCACCTCGAGCTTCGTCACGGTTCCGACCGTCACGTCGTTCACGCGGACCGGCGAATTACGGGTCAGCGTGGTGACATTGGGCATCTGGATCTCGACTTCATAGGCGTTCGGATCACTTCCGGCGGTACCGGGCATGGGCAGCGAATTGAGCCCATCCCACTCGCAGCCGCTGACTCCGAGCACGACAGCCAATCCGATTGCCGCACCGGCAATTCGCCTGTGCATCATCGCCCTCCTCCCGGAATGGCCAGCCCGGCAATACCGTTCGGCACGGTGACCGGATCCGATTGCGGCACCGAATCACTCGGTCCGCGCGCGGCCAGACTCGGCGGACTGTAGACGAGCTGATTCGGGAACGCGGTCTGATTGGATACCGGATTGGCAAGCAGCGGTGGGTAATTCATCATGAGCTGCTGGATCATGGGCGCCAGATACTGGCGGCACAGTGCGGCGCTCTGATCGGAACCGTTCGCGTCATTCGCCTCGACCGCGCCGCACAGGAAGGCGAACGGGTTGGCGAAGTTCGGCGCGACTACGGCACCGGTGAGACTGCCCTGCGCCGGATCATAGATCTGATAGAAGTTCGCCAGCGACGTCGGCCCGGAATGCAATACCTGCTCGAGCTGGGGCCGCTTATCCGCAAGGTTCTGGGTGACCTCGGCCAGCCGCTGCACCCCCTCGGTCAGCGCGCCGCCGCGCTCTTGGATGAACCGCTGCACATCACCGACGGCGATGTCGAGATTGTCCAGTCCGGCACCGAGATCACCGGAAACATTCGCGAGCACCGACGACACCGAGGCGAGCCGTCCGCCGAATTGCACGATCTGATCGTTGCTCTTGGACAGCACATCCACGAACTGTTGCAGATTGCGGATGGTGCCGAACAGATCGGTGCGGCCATCCGACAATGTGCTCAGCGTGTGCGACAACTCGCGCAAGGTATCGCGTAGCGCCTGCGCGTTGCCATTGCCGAGATTGTCGGCGGCGGTATTCACGAAGCGCCCGAACGAGCCCTGCTCATCGTCGCCGACCGGCCCCAAAGTCGTTGCCAGCTTGGACAATTCGGCCTTGATGTCATCCCATTCCACCGGAACCGCGGTGTGTTCGATCGGAATAACGCTGCCGTCGTGCATTTTCGGTCCACCGGTGTAGGCCGGAGCCAATTGGATGAATCGCGCCGACACCAGCGACGGTGAAATGATGACCGCCTTGGCATCCGCGGGGATCTCGATCCCGCGATCGAGTGTCATCGCGACCCGGACCCGGTCACGACCGGGATCGATGGAGTCGATTCGGCCGACCGCGACCCCGAGCACCCGCACCTCGTCACCGGCGTACAAGCCGGTCGTGGACGGGAAATACGCGGTGATCGAGGTCTTTCCGATCCGCGATATCAGTGACCAACCGCCGGCGATCACCAGTGCGGCGATGACGACCAGGGCGAGCACCCGCACCCACTGCGGTGCCGAACGAACAGTGCGCAATGCATTCATCGCGGCGGCTCCTGAATGGCGGGCTCGATCGATGGCAGCGCGGGATCGGTCAGATATGCGCGGAAGGAATCGGGCACATGCTGCGGCCAGACCAGCGCGTCGACGAGTATCTGTAGGCCGCGCGTAGTGGCGTTCGAGACATATGCCTGGAAGTACGGACCGCTGCCGACCTGTTCACCGAGCGCGGCCGAGAACGGACCGAGTCCATCGAGCGCTTTCGACAGGTTGTCTTTATTGGACTGCAGCAGTGCCAGCACCGAATTCAGCCGGTCCAGTGTGGGTTTCAGCTGTGCCTCGTTGTCGTTGACGAGGCCGGTCAGCTGTTGGGCCAGCCCGTTGATGTACACGATCAACTGACTGAGCGCGCCGCGCCGCCGATCCAATTCGCCGAGCAACTCGTTGCCGTCGACCAGCAGCGCATTGATCTGATTGCTGCGATCGGCGAGCACCTTCGTGACGTTCTGCGCCCGGCGGAGCAACTCGGTCAGCGCCTGATCTCTGGCATTCAGGCTGCGTGAGAGTTGAGTGACGCCGTCGAGTGCCGACCGCAGCGGAGCCGGAGTATCGGCGAAGGTCGTCGACAATGCGTCCAGTGTCTGGTTGACCTTGTCCATATCCAGGCCCTTGACGGTATTCGACAAATCGCCGAGCGCGTCGGTGAGCGAATACGGCGAGGTGGTGCGGTCCAGCGGAATGGTCTCGTTGGTCCGAGTCGAACCGCTGCCCGACGGAGTCACCTCGAGCGATTTGCGGCCGAGCACCGTATTGGTCTTGATGGCGGCACTCGTCTTATTGCCCAGCACGATTGCCTCGTCCAGCGTGAACCGGACGTAGACCTTCGCACCATCCAGCTTCACCTGCTCGACGCGTCCCGACTTCACACCCGCGACCTGCACATTGTCGCCGGGAACCAGTCCGCCCGCATCGGCGAAGTACGCGGTATAGGTCGCGCCGGAGCGAATGAACGGCAGCCGGTCGACCTGAAGTGCGGACAGCGAGACCGTGGTCGCGACGACAATGCCGATAATGCCGAGCGAGACTGCGCGTGATCGGGTTTCGTTCATTAGCTCTTTGCACACCTTCCCGTCGTCTGCAACCCGGGCAGGGTGATGTGCAACGGCTTGCCGTCCGGCCCGTCGACAATGAAGTTCGTGCCGCACACGTACATGTTCAGGAACGATCCGTAGGAACCGATCCGGACCAGCTTCTTATAGGTTTCGGGCAGCCGATCCAGCACCCACTGGATGGTGTCGGAACCGTCGTCGAGGGTGGCGGCGACGGTGCCGGTCTGCTCGATGGTGGTCTTCAGATCCGGCCGGGCCTGCTGTAGCAGCTCGGTCAGATCCCCGGTCGCACCGGCGATCCGCGGCAGGGCGGCGCCGATCGGATCCTTATCGGCAGCCAAACCGCTCACCAGCCGCTGCAATTCCTCGAGAGTGGTGGCGAACTGCTGATCGCGGTCATCGATCGTGGCGAGCACGGTCTTCAGATTCTCGATCACGCTGCCGATCAACGCATCTCGATCGGCGAGGGTTTTGGCGAACGATCCGGAACTGTTCAGCAGCGCGACGAGCGTGCCGCCCTGCCCCTGGAATACCTGGAGCAGCGCCTCGGTCAGATCATTGACCTGAGCCGGATCGAGGCCGCGCAGCAGCGGTTTGAAGCCACCGAGCAACATATCGAGATCGAGTGCGGGCGAGGTGCGGTCGAGGCCGATGGTGGCGCCCTTGGACATCACCTGCGCGGTGCCCGGCCCCTCCAGCAGTTCGAGATACCGATCCCCGACCAGGTTTTCGTAGCGGATGGTTGCCTTGGTGCTGGTGTAGAGCCGGTACTTGCTGTCCACATCGAAATCGACGTGCGCGAGCTTGTCCTTGCCGACATGCACCCCGGTCACCGAACCCACCGGCACACCGGCGATTCGAACCTTGGCGCCGTCCAGCATGCCGGAGGAGTTGGTGAAGACCGCGTGATAGCCGCTCTCCCTGGCAAAGCGCATCTGGCTGAACACCACTACCAGTCCCGCCAATACCAGGGCCATCACCAGCGTGAAGATGGTCAGCTTGACCGTTGTCGCGCGCGGTTTCACAGCTGCCCCACCCCCGGCAATCCGGCGAACAGCAACTGGAACACCTTGGGCCCGTTCAGATGTGTCGTCGTCGAGGGCGTCCACACGTGCCCCTCGGCGGTATCGGTGACCACGAAGTCCGCGTGGCTGTCCGGCACTCGATCCAGCACGCCCGCACAGTGCGGCCCGCCGGTGGCATTCACCTTCGGTAGATCCTGCGGGTACTGGTAGGCATCGGCACCGGGCATGAAACTCGCATTCAGCGGCACCGCGTCGTACCGTCCGCCGAAGATGTCCTCACCGATCGGGAGCACATTGGCCAGACCGACGACCAGGCAGTACAGCGCGGGCTTGTAGTCGTTGAGCAGCTGGGTGGTCGGGCGCAGCAGATCCAGCGCCGTCACCAGCGGCTGCTCGTTCTCGTGCAGCACCGAGCCGGTGGTATCGGCCAATCCGATGAGGTTGGCCAGCATCGCATCGACGTTCTCCTGCTCTTCGACGAGCGTTGCGGCCGTCACGGTCACGTTATCGGTGGTACGCAGCAGATCCGGCACGGTGTCGGCATACAGGTTGGTGACGCCGGTCGAGGAGACCAGATCGCGTTGCAGCGCGGGCAGACTCGGGTTGATATCGCGCAGGTAGGCATCGCTGCGGGCGAGCAGATCGCCGAGCTTGTCGCCACGCCCCTGCAGCGCGGTGCCCAGCGCCGACAGTGTGGCATTGAGTTTTTCCGGCTCGATCTTCTGCAGCACATCGGTCAGATGCTGGAACAGCGTATTGAATTCGACGGTCACCGCTTGGGCCGTCACGGTCGAACCCGGCTTCAGGGGGGTCGACGAAGGCTGGTCCGGCGCAGTGAAATTGATGTACTTGGCGCCGAATACGGTGGTGGACTTGATATCCACGGTCGCATTCGACGGAACCATTTTCAGCAGTTCGGGATCCATCGCCAGCGTCAGCTTCGCGCCGTCGGCGGTCTGCTTGATCTGCGAGACCCGCCCGATCTCCACACCGCGGATCTTCACCTTGGCGTCGGGATCGAGCACCAGGCCGCTGCGCGGTGCGTCCAGCGTGACGGTCACCGTGTTGGTGAATCCGCCGACGAACATGACCATCGCGACGGACACGATCGCGACCAGCGCGATCACCATGCCGAGCCCGGCGAGCTTGAGCCCGAGCCCGCCGCGCAGTGCCGCGGCCCATGCTGAGGTGTTTGGGCCGCTTCCCGATTGCTTCGTTGCCATACCGCTCTACCCGGAGAGATGGAAGTTGCCGGAGGTGCCGTAGATGGCCAGCGAGATCAGCAGTGTCACCGTGACCACCGCGACCAACGAGGCCCGCACCGCATTGCCGACCGCGATCCCCACGCCGACCGGTCCGCCCGCGGCGTTGTAGCCGTAGTAGGTGTGAATCATCATGACCGCCAAGGCCATGAAGATCGCCTGGGCGAAGGACCAGAGGATGTCGCTGGGGATCAGGAAGGTGGAGAAGTAGTGGTCGTAAACGCCCGCCGACTGCCCGTAGATGACCACGGTGGCGAATCGGCTGGCGATGAACGAACAGA
Organism: Nocardia sp. NPDC049737; assembly: GCF_040674755.1. Classification (NCBI taxonomy): domain Bacteria; kingdom Bacillati; phylum Actinomycetota; class Actinomycetes; order Mycobacteriales; family Nocardiaceae; genus Nocardia; species Nocardia sp. NPDC049737. The sequence continues at coordinate 21,387 of NZ_JBFANH010000040.1, forward strand.
TCACCGCGAGCGCGTACAGCGGCACGATCGCGATCATGCCCGCGAGCACCCGGGTGCCGACCAGATACGGCACCGGCCGGATCGCCATGGACTCCAGTGCGTCGATCTCCTCGGCCACCCGCATGGCGCCCAGCTGCGCGGTCGAACCCGCGCCGATCGTTGCCGCCAAACCGATTCCGGAGATCACCGGCGCCGCGATGCGCACATTGATGAATGCCGCGAAGAAGCCTGTCAGCGCCTCGACACCGATATTTCCGAGCGAACTGTAACCCTGCACCGCGATGGTGCCGCCGGTGAACAGCGTGAGAAATCCGACAATGACAACCGTTCCGCCGATAACTGCCAAAGCGCCTGTGCCCATGCTGATTTCGGCGATCAAACGAATGGTCTCGGTGCGATAGTAGATCAGTGCGCGTGGGATGGAACCGATCGTCTGCGCATAGAACACCGCATGTTTACCCAGCGAATCGAGCGAGTTCGAAAAGCGACGCACTCGCCGAACGGTACGCGGGAAGCGGGATTGGATTACGAATGCCATCGCCTCACCGCGCCGCGAACTTGATACCGACGGCGGTGACCACGACGTTTACTACGAACAGGGCCATAAAGGCGAAGACAACGGTCTGATTCACCGCATCACCGACACTCTTGGGACCACCTTTGACATTCAGGCCGAGATAACAGGCCACCAGTCCGGCGATCAGCCCGAATAAACCGGCCTTCACTTCGGAGATGACCAGCTCGGGCAGATGGGTGAGCAGCGTGATGCCATTGACGAAAGCACCCGGATTAACGTCCTGCAGCAGCACCGAGAACAGGAAGCCGCCGACGATGCCGATGGTGCAGACCAGGCCGTTCAACATCAATGCCACGAACATCGAGGCCAGCACCCGCGGCACCACCAGGCGGTGCACCGGGTCGATACCGAGTACGCGCATCGCATCGATCTCTTCGCGAATGGTTCGCGCACCGAGATCCGCGCAGATCGCAGTGGCGCCAGCGCCCGCCACGATCAATACGGTGACAATCGGCCCGACCTGGGTGACCGCACCGAATGCCGCACCGGCGCCGCTGAGATCGGCGGCGCCGATTTCGCGCAACAGGATGTTGAGCGTGAAGCTCACCAGCACGGTGAACGGAATCGCCACCAGCAGCGTCGGAATGATCGAAACGCGTGCGATGAACCAGGCCTGATCAATGAACTCGCGCCCTTGGAACGGACGTCGAATGCTGGCCCGCGCAACGTCGGCGACGAGTTCGAAGAATCCGCCGACTGCCCGCAATGGCACAGCAAGGACCTCGTTCATGCACGATCCTCCTTGCTCATCCTGCTGATTCTGCTCATCGCACGATGCCCCCGCCCTGGCCACATCGCCGCAACGATTAGAACATGTTCACATTGCTGTAGGAAGCTTTTTGGCACATTTGAACTGCCATTTTTCTCAAATTCGGCCCATGAATTTGTAACAGGTGTCATTTGAGGGTGGCCTAACCCTTGTGAGGCGTCACGCACCATTGACTCCCATGTCTACCAAGCGCCGCATCGGTGATCAACAACTGGTCGAGTGATCAGCTTGTGTCCGATGGCGCCTGCCATCACAGTGTCAGTTGTCTAGATCGATCAATGAAGACGCAGAAAACGTACGCCCCGCGGGCCGCTGCGCGAAGTAACCGCCGAGCGTGGCGGCGAGATCATTTACCGACCAGTGATCATCGGCGGCATCGAAGCGCTGTTCGACGACCGGCGCGGCCATCAAGGCGACCATCGGTCCGTAGACCACGAACAGCTGACCGTTGACCACATCGGCGGCGGGCGAAGCGAGATACGCGACCAAGCGGGCCACATGATCGGGCGAGAGCGGATCGATGCCGTCCTCCGGCGCCGCACTGAAGACCGCCTCGGTCATCGCGGTGCGCGCACGCGGCGCAATGGCATTAGCGCGCACACCGAATCGGGACAGCCCCCGCGCGGCGGACAGCGTCAGCGCGGTGATACCGGCCTTGGCCGCACCGTAGTTGGCCTGCCCCTCCGGACCGAGCAGGCCCGCTTCGGAAGAGGTGTTGACGAGCCTGCCATAGATCGGCGCGCCCGCCGCCTTGGACTTTGCCCGCCAGTAGGCACCCGCGTTGCGGGTCAATAGGAAATGGCCGCGCAGATGGACTGCGACCACCGCGTCGAAGTCCTCGTCGGACATGTTGAACAGCATGCGATCGCGGGTGATGCCCGCGTTGTTCACCACGATGTCGACGCTGCCGAACGCTTCCTCGGCGGTGCTGATGAGCGCGTCGGCGGTGGCGCGCTCGGCAATGCTGCCCGCCACGAACTCGGCCTTGGCGCCGAGCGCACGGATATCGGCGAGCGTTTCGGCCACCGCATCCGACTCCGTCAGGTCGTTGACCACCACCGACGCGCCTGCCCGCGCCAAGGCCAGCGCCTCGGCGCGCCCCAGTCCGGCGCCGCCACCGGTAACGATGGCCACCCGCCCCGCAAGGCCAACATCCGTGTTGTCTACATCACTCACGGCTGCACCTCGCTGCGCTCGGTTCCGCCGTGTGTGATACACGCTGTGTTTTCGGTTCGTTCGCTGCGCTCACTCACGGGCCGACTCTAGAACGTGTTCCTATCTGACGGCAAGCACCGGCTACTGCAACTTCAGCGCCGCCTTCGGACACTGGGCCACCGCGTCCTCGACATCGGCGAGCCGATCCGCAGGTACGTCGGCTTCCACGATGTGCAACACGTCCTCGTCATCGAGTTCGAAGACGTCGGGGGCGATTCCGACACAGATTCCGTTGGCTTCACACTGATCCGGATCGACCGTGACCTTCATAGAAACTCCTTAAACGCGACTCTGGTCGAAGCCTAACAACACCAGGTCATATCGGGTACCGCCATTGTGCGGATTCGGTAGCAATACTGGAACATGTTTCAGTCCGTATGCAATGATCGGTTGACCGACACCGAACGAGGGCATGAGGTATCGCCATGCGCATTGCGTACACGCCGCAGCAGGAAGAGCTCCGCGCGGAGCTGCGCGACTACTTCGCGCGGCTGATCACCCCGGAGCGCCGAGCCGCGCTGAGCGCGACCACCGGCGAGTACGGCCACGGCAACGTCTACCGCGAGGTGGTCCAGGAAATGGGCCGCGACGGCTGGCTCACCCTGGCCTGGCCCAAGGAGTTCGGCGGCCAGGACCGCCCGACCATGGACCAGCTGATCTTCACCGATGAGGCGGCCATCGCGGGCGCGCCGGTGCCCTTCCTCACCATCAACTCGGTGGCGCCGACGATCATGCACTACGGCAGCGAGGAGCAGAAGAAGTTCTTCCTGCCCAAGATCGCCGCGGGCGAACTGCACTTCTCCATCGGCTATTCGGAACCGGGCGCCGGCACCGACCTGGCCAGCCTGCGCACCACCGCCGTGCGCGACGGCGACGACTATGTGATCAACGGGCAGAAGATGTGGACCAGTCTGATCGCGTACGCCGACTATGTCTGGCTCGCGGTTCGCACCGACCCGACCGCCAAGAAGCACAAGGGCATCAGCATGCTCATCGTGCCGACCACCGCCGAGGGCTTCTCCTGGACCCCGGTGCACACCATGGCCGGACCGGATACCAGCGCCACCTACTACCAGGACGTCCGAGTACCGACGAGTTCACTGGTCGGGCAGGAGAACGGCGGCTGGGCGCTGATCACCAACCAGCTCAACCACGAACGCGTCGCGCTGACCTCGGCCGGACCGCTCATGGTGGCGCTGAACCAGACCACCGAATGGGCGCGCAACACCAAGGCGGGCGACGGTTCCCGGGTCATCGATCAGGAATGGGTGCGGCTCAATCTGGCCAGGGTGCAGGCCAAGGTCGAATACCTGAAGCTGCTGAACTGGGAGATCGCCAGTCGCGCCGATGCGGGCGGGGATGCCGCACCGCGGCCGTGGGATGCCTCGACCTGCAAGGTCTACGGCACCGAACTGTCCACCGAGGCCTACCGACTGCTGATGGAAATCCTCGGCCCGCAGGCCTATCTGCGTCAGGATTCGCCCGGTGCCGAGCTGCGCGGACGGTTGGAGCGGTTCCACCGCGCCGCGCTGATCCTCACCTTCGGTGGCGGCACCAACGAGGTCCAGCGCGACATCATCGCTATGACCGCACTCAAGCAACCCGCCGCAGCGCGCTGAGCTGTTCAATCGCGGTGCTCCCGGGGCCCGACATGGTCACGCAAGCTACCGCCTCCGGGCCCGTCGCTCGCACCGCAGAAAGCAGGTAGACACCATGGATTTCACACCCACCGAAGCTCAGCTCGATCTGACCCGCCTGACCGCCGAGGTCTGCGCCAAGTTGGTCACCGCGGACCGGATCCGCGAACTCGATGCCGAGGGCCGCTTCGACGAGCCGCTGTGGCAGTCGCTCGCCGAGACCGGCATATTGGCCGCCGCACTGCCGGAAGCGGTGGGCGGCGGCGATTTCGGCGCGCTCGAGCAGAGCGCCGTGCTGCGTGAACTGGGCAAGCATGTCGCCGCAGTGCCGTATCTGTGGTCGATCGTGGTGGGTGCGGGTGCACTCGCACGTTTCGGCTCGGTCGCCCAACAGGATTGGGCGCGTCAGGCTGGTGCCGGCAGCATTATCCTGACCGTCGGGCTCGCCGAGGAGCACAACTGGGAGCCCACCAAACCGACCACCGTGGCCCATGAGGTCGATGGCGGCTGGCGACTGACCGGCGCGAAGACCACGGTGCCCTATGCCGATCGTGCGGCCCGAATCCTGGTCCCCGCCACAGTTTCCGGTACACCCGCGCTGTTCCTGGTGGATCCCGCCGATACGACGGTGAATGTGACCGCCCAGCGTGTGGTCGACTTCAGCGCCGAGTTCGGCGTCGAATTCCATGACACCCCAGCCGAATTGGTTGCGACGGCGGACTCCGGCGCGGAAATCCTGGACTGGATCCTGACCCGCGCCTGGCTCGGTCTGAGCGCGCAGCAATTGGGCACCCTGGAACGCGCGCTCGAACTGGTCGCCGAATATGCCCGCGAGCGTGAACAATTCGGTAAGGCGATCGGCAGCTTCCAGGCCGTCGCGCAGCGTCTCGCCGACGCCTACATCGACGTCCAAGGCCTGCGGCTGGCGGTCACCCAAGCGGCTTGGCGAGTTTCCGAGGATCTGGCCAGCGCGGAAGCCGTACACACCGCCAAGTTCTGGGCCGCCGATGCCGGACATCGCGTGGCGCACACCGTGGTTCACGTGCACGGCGGCGTCGGCATCGACCGCGACCACATCGCGCACAACTACTTCACCGCGGCCAAGCACAATGAATTCGCACTGGGTGGGGCGAGCGACCACCTGCGCGCCATCGGCTCTCTGCTCGCGGAAACTCCTGCCTGACCGAGCGCCGGCGACAGCTTGCTGGTCGCTCGAAAGGGCCGGTATCCGCACCCCCGAATCGGCCCGCCGGCCCTGCCACCGGCGGGCCGATTGCTGAGCGACGCAGCCCCCTTCGGATCGTGCGCACCCAAGGCGCCCCGACTCGTGGGCAACGCCTCGCCCGGCGCCTGCGCGGAACCGCGGACAGCCCGCGAGCTGTGGTCGACTGCGTCGGCGGGCCGTTGCGGAGGTGATGCTTTGCGGCTATCCGACCTCATTGCCCTCGAGCAACCCGACGAAAAGTTGTCGGGTCGGCTCGGGCAGCGTACTGCGGAATCGCTGGACGTGGATTTCGAACGGCTTGCCCGTCTTGCGATTTCGGAGCCGAATGGTCGGGTCGCGGCGGCCGATGTATACCCGGCCGGTATTCCACAGGCGGTGAAAATCGGACTGTGCGGCCAGCTCGCGTAGTAGCAGCTGGACATCGGCCCGCGCACCGGCACGTCCCGCGTAGGCGCGCAGGCGCCCGACCATCAGATCTGCCTCCCGCTCCCATTCCTCGATCACCAGACGTGCACGCGGGTCGGTGAACATCCAGCGCAGCGCGTGTCCGTTCGGGCGCAGACCGGGGAAGGCCTCGTCGAAGGCATCGTTGCAGTCGATGACGCGCCAGCCGTCGTCCAGCGCCGCTGCGAGATGCGGGGTCAATGCGTCGAGTGTCTTGCGCACGGGCGGGCGCACCGGACCCGGCTGCGGCGCAGCGCCGCTGAATCGCTGTTGCGCAAGGTGATACAGATGGATGCGCTCGTCCGGCTCCAGTGCGAAGGCATCGGCGAGCGTATCGAGAATCGATGGGCTCGGATTGAACGCACCGCCCTGTTCGATCTTGGCGAGATAGCCGACGCTGGAGTGGATCGCTTCGGCGAGCTGTTGTCGGCTCAGACCGCCCGGATGCGCCGCGGTCGGTCGCTGCCGCCGCATCCGCACGAATTCGGCGAGCGTCGGCACCTGTAGTTCATCCATGTTCCTCCTTCGGGTCGCCGCCCATGGATGACGTTATGCCTTGCCGCTCAATCCTTCTGGATCAATTCGCCGCCGGCTACCTCGATCAGCGCACGAGCGGCGCGATTGATCCGTTCGGCGGCATCGTCGAGATCCGGCTGTCCGGCATCGAGCCAGGCGATCACCGCATCCAGAATGAAGGTGGGGATAACCTGCGCGGCCCAGTCCTGCCACGGCCCCGACGGCACGGCATCGGTGAGATACCGCTGCGCGATCATTGTCGAATAGCTGCGGACCATATCGATGACGTCGCGGAATTCGGGTTCGCGGACCGCGTGGCGGAACAGCAGCCGGAAGGCGTCCGGATCCGCGGCGGCCGCCCGCAGCAACGTGGAAATGCTGGTGCCGTCCAGTTTTTCGGTGCCGACGGCGGCACCGAGCCTGGTGTAGGCCCGTTCCAGCACGGCCCGGTACAGATCGGCCTTCGAGGCGAAGTGCCGGTAGAGGATCACGTGTGTAATGCCCGCCTCGGCGGCGATATCGGGCAGGCCCGTGCCGCTGAATCCGTTGCGGGCCACCGCGCGGGTGGCGGCGGCGAGGATCTGCTCGCGCCGCTGGGCACGCGGCATGCGCCGGACGGGTTGCGCCGAAGTCTCGGCGGGCGTTGGGCTTTCGGGCACGACATCACCTCCTTGTTCAAGTGGAATAGTACAAGCAATTATGTTTAAGCTTGCTTGTACAAGAGATTGTTAGCAAGGAGTGAGCCATGACCACCGACTCATCGGAACTCGCATGCCCCTTCACCGGAACCGGCGCCACACCCAGCTCGATCAGCCGCGTCCGCACCGCGACGGGCGACGAAGCCTGGAAGGTCAGCGGCTATCACAGGGTGAAGGAGCTATTCACCGATGTGCGTCTCGGCCGCTCCCATCCCACACCGGAGACCGCGGCACGCTCGTCGGAGTCGGTGTTCTTCGGCCGCCCGTTCGGGAACTTCGAAACCGAACCCGCCGATAACGCGCGCATGCGCGGGCTGCTCAATCCGCTGTTCTCGGCCAAGAGAATGCGCGAACTCACGCCGCGGGTGGCCGCGTTCACCACCCAACTGCTCGACGACATGGCCGAAAAGGGCTCCCCCGCCGACCTGCATCGGGACTTCGCGGAACCGCTGCCACTGCTGGTCATCAGCGAACTGCTCGGCGTCCCCTACGAGGATCGCGCGCAGTTCAGGATCTGGAGCGAGGCGCTGTTCGACACCAGCGATGGCGCGAAGTCGGGGCAGGCCGGGGCCGAATGGTTCCTGTACTGCAAGTCGCTGGTCGAACGGCTGCGCCGGGAACCGGGCGAGGGCGTGATCGCCAAGCTGTGCGAGGTGCCGGACCTGGCCGACGATGCCATCGCGACGCTGGCCATGGGGTTGCTGTTGGCCGGGCACGAAACAACGGTCGTCGAGATCGGCCTGTGCACTGTGCAATTGCTGCGGAATCCGGCGCAGTGGCAGAAGCTGGTCGACCAGCCGGAGCTGGTCCCGGCCGCGATCGAGGAGCTGCTGCGCGTACACGATTCCACCGCCTTCGCCCGGTATGCGCGCACCGATATGCAGATCGACGGCGTCACCGTTCGGACGGGTGATCTGGTGCTGCTGGACGTGGATTCGGCCAACCACGATCCGGAGATCTTCACCAACGCGCGCCAACTCGACGTGACCCGCGCAGAAGGGCAGCATCTGGCGTTCGGCTATGGCCTGCACTACTGCACCGGTGCGCCGCTGGCTCGCATCGAACTGCAGGTCGCTTTCGGTCAGCTGATATCCCGCTTCCCGACACTGCATCTGACGGTCGATCCCGACACCCTGCCGGTGCGCGAGAATGTGGTCACCAAGGGCCTGACTGCATTGCCTGTCGCATGGTGACCGCAGCCCGGATCTGCATCGCGATCACCAGCGTCTTCTTCGGCGTGTCGGCACCGACTTCTGCTGTGGCCGAACCGATTTCGTGCGAAACAGCCACCGCGACGATTGCGGCGGCCGCCGTTGTTCGGGATGAGGACTGGGCCGAAGGTTTGGCCTATGACGCGCACGGTGACCTGTGGGTCTCGCGGGTGCGACGCAACGAAGTGGTTCGCTACGACCCGTCCGGCCGCGTTACCGCCAGGGTCGCGGTCGCGTATCCCGGTGCGGTGAAACTCGGCCCGGACCAACTGATCTACGTGACGTACGGGAACTTCCCGACCAATCTGGTGCCCGGCTCAATCGGTGGCGGCGTTGTCCGCATTGATCCCACAGCCGAGACGCCGCAGGCCGAGATTTTCGCCTCCGGTCTGGGTATGGCCAATGGCGCCGCATTCGATACCGCGGGAAACCTTTTCGTCGCCGACACCTCGACCGGCGTTGTCCGGATCCGACCCGACGGCCGCGTCGACGCCGAATGGTCCAATCAAGCAAGGCATTTCGGAGCCGACGGTATCGTTGTCCACGGCGAAGCGCTCTACGTCACGCTGTACCTCAGCCCGACCGGCCGCATCCTGCGCATCCCACTCGACGATCCATCGAGCGTCACCGCAATCGCGGATCTAGCCGCTGGCCCCGGCGCACCACCGCTACCCGACGATCTCGCCGTCGGCCCGGACGGCCTGCTCTACGACGCCACCACCTCGGGCCGACTCGTGCGCATCGACCCGGCGGATCACTCGACGTGCACCGTGCTGACGGGTGAGCCGATGACCTCGATCGTCATATCGCATGGCGGCGAAAGGGAATTCCTGGTCGGCACCGCGAGCGGCAATCTGCTGCGGGTGCGCCTGCCCGAATGACTCTGGTTCGAGAAATACGTAAGGAGTGACCGTGGACATAGGCTGCCCCGTCACGGGCGACACCATCCGGCGGACGCGAACCGCACTAGGCCATGAAGGCTGGTTGGCCACCAGCTACGCGCAGGTTCGGACATTATTCGCCGATCCGCGCCTCGGTCGTGCCCATCCCACACCGGAAACCGCTGCGCGCGCCTCGGATTCGATGTTCTTCGGCGGACCCCTGGGCAACTTCGAGACCGAACCCGCCGATCAGGCGCGACTGCGCGAGTTGGTAGTGCCGTTCTTCTCGCCGCGACGGATGCGCGAATTGCGGCCCAGGGTGGAAGAACTCACCACGCGGTTGCTCGACGAGATGGCCGCGCAGGGCTCCCCCGCCGACCTGCACACAGCCGTGGCGCTGCCGCTGCCGCTCTTGGTCATCTGTGAACTGCTCGGTGTGCCCTACGCCGATCGCGATCAGTTCCGCGCCTGGACCGAGGCGCTCGGCGAACAGCACGACGCCGCCAAGGTGCAGCAGGGTGTCGCCGGACTGTTCGAGTACTTCATGGCATTGGTCCAACGCAAACGGCGCGACCGAGCCGATGACGTGCTGTCGCATCTATGCGCCCGCGACGATCTGTCCGATCAGGGCATCGCGACGCTCGGGCTCGGCTTGTTGTTCGGCGGCCATGAGACCACGGTTGTCCAGATCGGGGTCGGCGCCAAACGGCTCCTAGAACACCTCGATCAATGGCGGGCCCTGGTCGACGATCCCGAACTGGTGCCTACCGCGATCGAAGAACTCCTTCGGACGGCAGATGCCACCCAGATGCCCCGCTACGCGCGCACCGATATGGAGATCGACGGCAACGAGGTCCGCGCGGGCGATCTCGTGCTGCTGGATCTGACCGCGGCCAACCATGATCCGACTGTCTTCACCGATCCCGACCGCGTCGACGTGACCCGAAAGGACGGCTCCCATGTGACCTTCGGCTACGGGGCCCGGCATTGCATCGGCGCACCGCTGGCCCGCATCGAATTGCACACCGTCTTCACCCAATTGGTGACGCGCTTCCCGACCATGCGGCTGGCCGTGGACCCGGCCGAGGTGCCGATGCGCACCAGCAGCTTCACCGGCGGTGTCGAGGAGTTGCCCGTGATGTGGTGAAACCCGTTGGTATAACCGGTTCTTGTTAGGCTGCTCCATTCGGGGGACGCAGTCTGACAGGAGCACGGTTATGCCCTTCGTAACCTCCGCTGGCGCGAAAGTGCACTTCGTCGACAGCGGAGGATCCGGGCCCGCGGTGGTGCTCGGGCACGCCTTCTTCATGGATCACGAAATGTTCGCGAACCAGGTTGCCGCGCTCGCACCGCAATACCGGGTGATTGCGATCGATGCGCGCGGACACGGACTGACCGAACACGACGACGGCGCATACAGTTTCTGGGATCTGGCCCGCGATGCCTGGTCGGTAGTCGACCACCTCGGCATCGACCGGGTGGTCGTCGGCGGTGTCGGGCAGGGTGGGTTCACTGCGCTGCGCATGGCCTTGCTGTGCCCGCCGCGCGTGGATGGACTGATCCTGGTCGGCTGTTCGGCGCAGGCCTACAGCGACGTGCAGCGGATCGGCTATCGCCAGGTCACCGATGCCTGGATCGGGACCGGGCCGTTGACGGTGATCGCGAAGATGGTGGCCGGCTTGATCATCGGCGGTGATCGGACCGATCATCAACCGTGGCTGGCCAAATGGTTGAGCGGTGATCGGGAACGTGTCGCCGCGGCGGCCGACTGTCTGATCAATGCGGACGACATCTCGGATCTCATCGGCGATATCACCTGTCCCGCATTATTGGTCCGCGGCGCCTTCGATCCGGCCTTCGACCACGACGCCGTGGATTTACTGACAAAGGGACTCGGTGGTCCCGCGGAATTTCACACCATCGAGGGCGCCGCGCACACACCGAATCTCACGCATGGATGTGAAATCGACCAGCTGATGTTGCGATTCCTCGGGCGACTCGGCCAGTAGTACTACTGCCCCGGGGTACTACTGGCCAGGGGGTGGCCAGCGCCTGGTCCGGCGAAACTCTTGCCCACAGGGCGGTCGGCTTGGTGTATTCGATACGGCGGCGCCGCCAATTCCGTTCCGGTCGAACGTGTTTCACAGATACGCAATGGGGTGTCGCCTTGCTGCGGCCCCGGCGTGGGTAGGACATGCAATGAGGGTTTCTTTTCTATTCGGTGGACAGGTCAGTCTGACCGCCGAGGTCATCGATGAGTTCTGCGAGCGGTGTCCGTCCATCGCACTCGCCTACGAAGAAGCCGCCGCGGTGACCGGATTGTCGGTGGACCGCCTGCGCGCCAGAGAAGTGGCCGCGGAAATGGCGAGCGAACCGGAGGATCGGCACAGTCTCGGCGCATTGCGTCAGGCCGCCTTCGCACTCGGTCTCGCCGAGGATCTGGCCACACGCGGTTTCGAACCGGAGGCCGCCGGTGGACTGAGCCTGGGTGCGCTGATCAGCACCTGTGTGGCCGCAGCGGTGGAGCGGCACGAATTGTTCGGCATGCTCCATCACCGCCGACTCGTACCGAAACTACCGGAAGGTGTTGCCGCACAGGGGATGGGGCTGATGTACACGCCGATCGAGGACGATCCGGCGAACTATTACGGTGGGCGCCGCCCCGGCGTGCACCTCGCCGTGGATACCGGCCCGATCGATGACGTCCATCGCTCCTTCGTGATCTCGGGATATCTCACTGCACTGCAAGAGATCCTGGCCGAAATCGAGGCGTCCTCGGATACCCGCCAAATGTTTGTATTGGACGCGTACAAGGGCGCGTTCCATTCACCATTGCAGCAGCATGCCGCGGATTTCATGCGCGGCTTCGTCGACGATATGACCTTCCGCGACCCGAAATTCCCGGTCTGCTCCCCGGTGCGCCAGTGCAGTCTGACCACCGCCGACGATATCCGGGATTTCGTGCTGCACAACAACTTATTGCCCGCCCGCTACGAACCGCTGATCCAGGAAATGGATCGCATCGGCGTCCGCGGTGGCCTGATCCTCGGCCCCGGCCTGCCGCAGCCCGCGGATCGGCCCTTCCCCATCGAGTTGGTCGCGGAGCCGATCGATCTCGACCGACTGCCCCAGATTGCGCAGTTGGCCGAGCGGGATGTACAGAGCGTATGAAACGTTTCGCGCAACGCCGAGTGCTCGTGACGGGCGCGGGTTCGGGCATCGGCCGGGCCATCGTCTTGCGGCTGCTCGAGGAGGGAGCGGAGGTGGTCGGCGTGAGCAGAACCGGCGATGGGCTCGCCAAGACCGCCCAGCTCGCAATGGATCAGGACTTGGGCGACCGGTTCACCGTCGCGACACTCGATATCGCGGACGAGGCTGCCGTCGAGCAGACGGTACCCGACCTGATAGACGCGATCGGCGGCCTCGATGTGCTGGTGAATGCCGCTGGGATCGTGCGCATGTCGCATACCCACGAAACCACTACCGAGCTGTGGAATACCGTCCTCGGCACCAATCTGACCGGGTCGTTCCTGGTGACCCGGACCGCCCTGCCTGCACTGCTGGAGTCCGGGCGCGGGGTTGTGGTCAATATCAGCTCGAATGCCGCGTCCTATGCCGCGCCGTATCGCGCGGCGTACGCGGCGAGCAAGGGCGGACTGGAGGCCTTCACGCGGGTGCTGGCGCTGGAGTACAGCAAGCGGAATCTGCGCGCGGTCTGCGTCTCACCCGGCGGCATCGAGACGGCCATGACCTACAGCCTGCTGGATGTGCCATCGGATATCGATCCGACCCTCATGAGCAAGATGGCTCCGGCCATCGGGCCACTGCTCGGCTCACCCGAGATGGTCGCGGCTGTGGTCGCGATGGCCGCCTCCGATGACGGCGAATTCATCACCGGCACAACGATTCACGTCGACGGTGGCGCGCACATCTAAGCACTGATCGGCGTCGATATCAGATAGCGCTGCAGAGTCGGAGCGATATCGGCGATGATCTGCTCGCGCGTCAGGCCGACCACCGGCGGCAGCTCGAGCACATAGCGGCACAGCGCCAGCCCGAGCAACTGGGTGACGATCAAACCCCCGCGGCGCTGCGCATCGGCCGCAGCGCCGAAGCGCAGCACCGCGGGCAGCACCTGTTCGGCGAAGATCTGTCGAAAGCGTTCGCTGACCGCCTCATCGGTAATCGATGAGCGCAGCAGAATCACCAGCACCTTGTTATCGGCCTGGTCCTCCCAGATCGCCAGGAATCGGCGAATCAGCAACTCGCCGAGGGTATCCGGATCGGCCGCGGCGAGATCCGGCAGGTCCAGGCGCACATCGACGGCCGCTGCGAAGAGTCCGTCCTTACTGCCGAAGTAGCGCATCACCATCGACGGATCGATCGCGGCATCGGCGGCGATGGCGCGGATGGTCGCCTTGCGAAAACCCTCGGCGGCGAAGCGGGCGCGCGCGGCCGCCAGGATGGCCGCGCGGGTGGCATCGGAGCGACGTGCAGGGGGTTGATCTGGCTCGATGTTCATGCCAACAAGTGTAGGCCAACAACTGTTGACTTATGTAATCGATGCGCGCTACGGTTATGCCAACAAGCGTTGGCCTACAGATGTTGACCTAGGAGTTCCGATGAACACCACCCCGCTGCCGGAGACCACTTCCGTCGTCATCGTCGGGGCCGGTCCGGCCGGACTGACCACCGCGATCACGCTGGCCGACGCCGGTATCGACTTCGTACTGTTGGACCGGCTCACCGAGGGCGCGAACACCTCACGCGCCGCGGTCGTACACGCCAGGACCCTGGAGGTACTGCAGGAACTGGGCATTGCCGACGAACTCGTCGACCGCGGCATCGTGGTGCCGACCTTCCGGGTGCTGGACGGCAACCGCACCCTGGCCACAGTGCCGTTCGGCGGACTGCCCACCGAGTACCCGTACACGCTGATGGTTCCGCAGGACACCACCGAGGCCGTGCTGCTCGCACGGTTGCGCAAGGCGGGCGGCGATGTGCACCGCCCCTACCGGATCACCAAGATTATCGCTGAAAATGACGGCGTCACAGTCGAATACGTCGACGGCGCCGGCGCGACCGACACGATCCGCGCGGACTACGTGGTCGGCGCGGACGGTATGCACAGCGTCGTTCGGGAACAGGCGGGCATCGGCTTCACCGGCGACACCTACCCGGAATCCTTCGTACTCGCCGATGTCCGCATGGACTGGCCGATCGCGCGTGACGAAGTGGCACTGCATCTTTCACCGGAGGGCGTGACGGTGGTCGCGCCGCTGCCCGACGACACCGATCCGAATCGGTACCGGGTCGTGGCGACCGTCGCCGAGGCCCCCGAACACCCGACCATCGAGGATGTTCAGACCATCCTGGCCACCCGTGGCCCCGGCGGCAGCGTGAAAGTCAGTGAAGTGCTGTGGAGCTCACGTTTCCGGGTGCACCACCGCGTCGCGGACCACTACCGCGCGGGGCGTCTGCTGCTGGCCGGTGATGCGGCACATGTGCACAGCCCCGCGGGCGGACAGGGTATGAACACCGGCATCCAAGACGCGGCCTTCCTCGGTCCGCTGCTGGCCCGGGTGATCAACGGCGAGACCGACACCCTGCTCGACACCTACGAGACCACCCGCCGCCCAGTCGCTCTCGGTGTCGTCGCCTTCACCGACCGGATGACCAAGATGGCGACCCTGCGACCACGCCCCGCCCGACTCCTGCGCAACGCCCTGATGACGGCGGCAACCCGCATCCCCGCCGTCCGCACCAAGCTGGCCTTCCGCCTGGCCGAGCTCGCCAACCGCTGACCCGCCGCTGTCGCGCACGGATGCGCCGTTACTCACGCTCGCCGCCACGCACGGATTTGTCTGACACGCATCGGTTGCCCAGCCAATCGGTGCGCGGCGAACCAATCCGTGCGCGGCGGCGGAGATCCGGGCTACTGAATGTAGACCCTTTGGCGCGGATCGCCGTTGGCGAAGTCGACTTGACGGTCGGCGTTGGCCAATGCCGTAACCACACATGTGCCGAAGGATCCGGTTCGATCGAACAATGTCGCACTGCCGACGGCTATTCCGTCCGCGCTGATATGGCTGTCGGCCTGCACGCCGATCTCCAAGCCGATGACGGGCCGGGACAGCGCAAGCGTCAGATCGGCATTGATGAAACCGATGCCGGCGGTCCCCCAGTTGGTCATGAGGCTCGTCGACTCACCGATCATCGCGGCGGCGGCGAAGGCCGACGGCGGCTCCCCCTCGACCACCGAAAGCGGCGCCTGCCACATGCGTTTGCGCCCGTTGTTCTGATGCTCACCGATCCGCGACGACCAGCCATCGGCCGTACCGTCGCTGTTCCACATCGGCGCGGTCGGCCCGTCCGCGATCGGAACCGGCGGCGGCTGCGGGGATTCCGTACGCGTCCATAGTTCGCCCGGCGGCTGCTGCGACCGCTTCAGGAAGACCGCGCTGGCGCGGGCCACATCCACGCCGTCCTGTATCAGTGCGGCATCGGCGACCCGGATGCGGCGACCGTCCCGTACCAGCTCGGTCACCACGGTCACCGGCTTGGTCAAGGTAGGGCGGAACAGGTCGACGGTCAGCCGGGCCGGTGTGAATCCCGCAGCACAGTGCTGCCTTTCCAACGCCCTGGCCAGCAGGCCGCAGATCGCTGGCCCGTTGACCATATTCGGGGACCAACTGCTGGCCGCGAACGGCAATGGCTCGAAGCCGCCTTCCGATGCCGCGAAAAACGCATAGGGCGTTGTCAATTCGATCTCCTATCGCGGACGTTCCCACGCGCCGAAGCCGCAAAAGGCAAGGGTTGCCGCAATATCGCGGCAGCCCTTTGCCGTTATCGGTCGTACTACCGTTTTACTTGCTGCTCGCCTCGATGTGCTCGTCGGCCGGGCGCTCTTCGGTTTGCGACTTGGCCCAACGGTAATCGGGCTTGCCCGCCGGATTGCGCTTGATCTGATCGACGAACCACACGCTGCGCGGCAGCTTGTAGGGCGCGATCTCCTGGGTGAGCACCGGACGCAGTTCGTCGAGGGTGGGACGCTTGTCACCACGACACTGCACGACCGCCGCCACGCGCTGCCCCCACCGCTCGTCCGGAACGCCGACCACCAGCGCGTCGAAGATCTCCGGGTGGATCTTGAGCGCGCCCTCGACCTCCTCGGGGTAGATCTTCTCGCCGCCGCTATTGATGCTCACCGAACCGCGGCCGAGCATGGTGACAGTGCCGTCCTCCTCGACCCGGGCGTAGTCGCCGGGGATGGAGTAGCGAATTCCGTTGAACTCCTTGAACGTTGCCTTGGTCTTGGCCTCGTCCTTGTAGTAGCCGACCGGAATGTGGCCGCTGCGCGCGAGGAATCCGACCTGCCCGGAGCCCGGTTCCACCGGATTGCCCTGCTCGTCGAGCACCTGGGTGGCGGCATCGATCTTCACCCGCGGACCACCGGTGTGGTTGGCACCCTTGGCGACAACGGCGAGACCGCCGAAGCCGGTCTCGGATGAACCGATGGAATCGGTGATCATCCGGTTCGGCAGCCGTTCCAGGAACTGGTCTTTGAGCGTCGGCGAGAACAGCGCCGCACTGCTGGCGATCAGGTACAGGCTCGAAAGGTCGTACGGCTCACCGGTTTCCGGATTGCCCTCGGCCAGCGCATCCATCATCGGCCGGGCCATGGCGTCGCCGGTGATGAAGATGAGGTTGATCTTGTGCCGGTCGATGTGCTGCCACACGCCGTGCCCGGTGAACTCCGGAATCATCACGGCCTTACCGCCGTCGAACAGGCTGTGGAAGGTCGCGGTCTGTGAGCCGCCGTGGATCATCGGCGGAATCGGGAACCTGACCATCTGCGGATTGCCCGCACCGGTTTTGGCCTGATGCCATTCGTCCTCGACGTATTCGCCGGTGAGGAAGTTGATGCCGCCGCCGAGTACGCGCCACCAGTCCTCGTGCCGCCACATCACGCCCTTGGGCAGGCCGGTGGTACCGCCGGTGTAGAGCATGAAAATGTCATCGGCCGAGCGCTCACCGAAGTCGCGCTCACCGGAGGACTCGGTCAGCACCGCCTCGTATTCCACCGAATCGGCTGCGGTCGCAATGGTGCCGGTCGTATCGTCGTCCACGACGATGACCGTCTTCAGCAGCGGCGTATTCGGGCGAACCCCGGCCACCCGGTCGCTGTAGCGGCGCTCGTGGATCAGCGCGACCATATCCGAATTGTCGAAAATGTACTGCAACTCGTTCTCGACGTATCGGAAGTTCACGTTGATCATCACGGCGCGGGCCTTGAAGACCGCGACCATGGCCTCGACGGCCTCGATCGTATTACGCGAATAGATGCCCACCTTGTCGCCCGGTTGGACACCCTGTTGCAGCAGGTAGTTCGCGAGTTTGTTGGCCCGCTCCTCCAGCTGCGCGTAAGTCACCTCGCGGCCGTCGTCGGCCAGCGCTACGCGGTCGGGCATCAGATCGATGGCGTGTTCGACTAGGTCCGCTATGTTGTAGCTCACAGAGCTAAAAATAGAACGTGTTACTGTTTCTGACAAGGCCGAATTTACTTACCCCGGTCGGCTCCGCCGACCCGCCGTCCCCTGGAAAGTCAGGAGAATCAGCAATGCCGGATTGCCTCGTCGAGAAGCGCGATCACGTCCTCATCGTCACCATGAATCGGCCCGAGGCGCGCAATGCCCTTTCAGCCGAAATGATGGCGATCATGCGCGACGCCTGGGACCAGGTGGACACCGATCCCGATATCCGCGTCGCGATCCTGACCGGTGCGGGTGGTGCGTTCTGTGCGGGCATGGACCTCAAGGCGATGACCGCACAGCACCCCGGCGATAACGCGGGCAGCTTCGATCCGACCAAATTGGAGGCGCTGCTCAAGGGCCGCCGGCTCACCAAACCGCTGATCGCGGCGGTGGAAGGCCCGGCCATCGCCGGTGGCACCGAAATCCTGCAGGGCACCGATATCCGAGTGGCCGCCGAAGGCGCGAAATTCGGTGTATCCGAAGCGCGTTGGGGTCTGTTCCCACTCGGCGGCTCGGCCGTTCGGCTGGTCCGTCAGATTCCCTACACCGTCGCCGCCGACATTCTGCTGACCGGCAGGCACATCACCGCCGCCGAGGCCAAGGAGATCGGGCTGATCGGGCATGTGGTCCCGGACGGCACCGCATTGGACAAGGCACTGGAACTCGCCGCACAGATCGCAGCGAACGGCCCCCTCGCGGTGCAGGCGATTCTGCGCACCATTCGGGAGACCGAGGCCATGCCGGAAGAGGACGCCTTCCAGATCGAGGCCGAACTCGGCATGTCGGTCTTCCGCTCAGCCGATGCCAAAGAGGGCCCCAAGGCCTTCGCCGAAAAGCGCAAGCCCACCTTCACCGGCAGCTGAACTACTTTCGCGCGGAGACGAGTCGACTGGTGGTACCCGCGGGCGGCGCCCGATTCAATGACGAGGGTCGCTGGGGCCACCATTCGACCGGCGCCGGCAGGGATCAGTTGCCGGAGTAGTCCATCCAGAAGGGCTCCCACTGGTGGCCATCCGGATCGATAAAAGTGCGGCCGAACATGCCGACCTGGGCCTCCTGGGCGCGGCGGTCCTCGTGGATTTCCTCGGTGGCACCTGCGGCCAGGGCGGCATTGGTGAGTGCGTCGACCTCTTGTGCGCTGGCCAGGGATAGCGCGTATGCGCCGCCGCTGGTCGCGATCGTGTCGGCGATCGGGCGCTTGCTGAAGTTCGAATAGAACTCCTTGGTCAGCAGCATGGCGCAGATGTTGTCGTCGATGACGATGCACGCGGCATTCTCATCGGTGAAGTCCTGATTCACCTTCCAGCCGATGGCCTCGTAGAAGTTTCTGGACCGGCCCAGGTCCGCGACGGGAAGGTTGATGAAGATCATCTTGCTGGGCATGCGGGATCCCTTACGTCGGCGTCGGCGGTCTCTAAGTAGAGACGGATCGAACGCACGAAACTCATCGGTTCCGGGCGCTGTGTGGCCGAACACATCTGTCGATGATCTTGAAGCCGCAGGTAGGCGGTAGTCTCGCCTTCGCACGCCGACGCGTACGGGACTAATGACGGACCGCGTCCGGCAGCGCTCGATCGAGCGAATTCGGGTCTCGAATGTGTCGGTGGGCTGTGGCAGGGTGACACCCATGAACGACTTCGTCGGCCTCACCCCGGACGTCCTCGAATCCTTCGAAGGACACCGGCGGGAACTGTGCGCCTACGCCTATCGCATGCTCGGCTCCTCCTTCGAAGCCGAGGACGCGGTGCAGGAGACCTTCACCCGCGCGTGGAAGTCCTATGGCTCGTTCGAGGGTCGCGCCAGCCTACGGTCCTGGCTGTACAAGATCACCACCAATGTCTGCCTCGATATGCTCGACGGCCCGCAGCGCCGGGCCCGGCCGATGGATCTGTCCGGTCCGTCGCGGCCGGATTCGCCGCTGCCCATGCCGCAGCCGGATTACGTCTGGATCGAACCGATCCCCAACGCACTGGCTTTCGGATCGGATCCGGCCGAGCACGCCTCGGCCAAGGACACACTGCGGCTGGCATTCGTCGCGGCCTGTCAGCATCTGCCCGCCACCCAGCGCGCCATCCTGATCATGCGCGAAGTGCTGCGGTTCTCGGCCAGCGAGACGGCCGAGGCGCTCACCATGTCCCCCGCCTCGGTGAACAGCGCACTGCAGCGTGCCAGGGCAACCATGTCGAAGGTGCAGCCCACCGCCACCGACACCTATGACGAAACCGATGACGATCAGCGCAAACTCGTCGACAATTTCGTCAAGGCCTTCGAAGCCTACGATATGGACACCCTGACCACCCTGCTGAAAACCGATGTGGCACTGTCCATGCCGCCGATCGAACTGTGGGTCTCGGGCCCGGAGAATGTGGCCGCATTCATGCTCGGCCACGGCAAGGCGTGCCGCGATTCCCGCATGATCCGCCTGGAAGGCGCCAACGGCCTGCCCGCCTTCGGCCACTACAAGCCGAGCGAAACCGAACCGGGCGTCTGGGTCCCCTGGTCCATCACGGTGCTGGAACTCGACGGCGACTCGATCGCCGGACTCAACTTCTTCCTCGATACCGAAAAACTGTTCCCGCTCTTCGGTTTGGCGCCGGAGTTGCGCGAACCGGCTGGGTGAGGTGGGCCGCCGGGGTACGGGAGGGCCGGACAGGTCGGTTGAGCAGGCCGAGCAGACGGCAGGCCGCGCAAGGCAAGTGGCGGCCCCTGACGCTATCGCGCAGAAAGTGAAAGTCGCGCAGAGGCAATGACTATCGCGCAGAGGGTATCCCCTCTGCGCGACGGTCACTCGGTGTGCGACAGCAATCCGCTGCGTCCGATGGTGCTACGACGCCGGGATGTAGCGGTCGCGGAGTTTGCGCT
This sequence comes from Nocardia sp. NPDC049737, assembly GCF_040674755.1. Taxonomy (NCBI): domain Bacteria; kingdom Bacillati; phylum Actinomycetota; class Actinomycetes; order Mycobacteriales; family Nocardiaceae; genus Nocardia; species Nocardia sp. NPDC049737. The sequence goes on from NZ_JBFANH010000040.1 coordinate 41,956, forward strand.
TGTAGAGCTTGCCGTTGGGGTCGCGGGGCAATTCATCGAGGTAGTCGATGGAGCGGGGCATTTTGTATTTCGCCAATTGGGTTGCGGCGTAGGCCAATAGCTCGGCGGTCAGTTCGTCGTTGCCCTCGACACCGGCGACCGGCTGGACGACGGCCTTGACCTCCTGGCCCCAATCCGGATGGGGCAGACCGAAGACCGCGACATCCTCGACCTTCGGGTGGGTTGTCAGCACATTCTCGATCTCGGCCGGGTAGATGTTCACACCGCCGGACAGGATCAGATCGGAGCGGCGGTCGTGCAGGTAGAGGTAGCCGTCCTCGTCGAGGTGGCCGATATCGCCGACCGTGAAAAGGTCACCGACCCTTGCCTCTTCGGTCTTCTCCTTGGCGTGGTGGTATTCGAAGCTGGACGTGCCCATTCGCATATAGACCAGACCGGTCTCGCCGGTGGGGACTTCGGAGCCGTCTTCCTCGCTCAACACCTTGATCACCGACCAGGGCCAAGCCTTGCCGACCGAGCCGGGCTTCGTCAGCCATTCGGTCCCGTTGATCACCGTGCCGCCGCCCTCGGTGGCCGCGTAGTACTCGGTGACCGTCGGACCCCACCATTCCAGCATCCGCCGCTTGGTCTCGGCCGGGCACGGCGCCGCACCGTGCACCATGCTGCGCAATGAAGAAACGTCGTACTTGGCGCGCACGTCGGCGGGCAGCGCGAGCAGGCGGTGGAACTGGGTCGGAACCATATGGCTGTGGGTCACCCGATGCTTGTCGATGAGCCGCAGCATCTCCTCGGCATCCCAGCGGTCCATCAGAACGAGCTTGTGCCCCAACTGGATCGAGATGGTGGCGAAGTTCAGCACGGCCGTGTGGTACAGCGGCGAACCACAGATGTGCACGTGCTCGTCGTAGGGCTTCAGCCCGAACAGCCCGAAGAACGCGGACGAATACACCGGAACGACATCCGGGTCGGTGCCGGTGAGCGGGCGCCGAACACCTTTGGGCCGTCCCGTGGTTCCCGAGGTGTAGAGCATCGGCGCACCGGTGGTCCGGTTATCGGGCCGACCGGTATCGGCCGCACCCAGCCACGACACCGACTTGAAGCCCGCTATCTCGCCGACCGCGAAACGCGCGGTGGCGGGCAACCCTGCCTCATCGGCGGCGGCGATCGCCGCGGCGGCGAACCGGTCACTGGCGATGAAGGCCTTGGCCTCGCTGTCGGCGAGGATATAGGCGACCTCCGGACCGGTCAGATGCCAGTTCACCGCGACGATGTACAACCCGGCCTGGTAGGCCGCGAAGTACGCGGCGACCGCCTCGACGCAGTTGTGCACCATGGTGACCAGCACGTCGCCGGGCTGCAAGCCGAGTGCCCGTAGGCCGGTGCCGTAGCGGTTCGCGAGCGTGGCCAATTCGCGATAGCTCACCTCGCGGCCGGATGGATCCACCAGTGCGATCCGATCGGGTTCCGCGTTCGCGATGTTCCAGAGACCGAGAATTTCTACTGACTCCATCGGGGGATGGTGAGGAGCCGACGGGGTGGGTGAATCAGTCACCCCTACGAATCTAGAACGTGTTCTACATCTGTACAAGGGGTGCGAGCCGATGCAATTGCTCGATATCTGGAACCGACACCAGCATCTCGGTGACGCCCGCGGCTTCCCAGACCCCGAGTTGTTTACGTACATGCTCCTCGTCGCCGATGATCGATGTATCCAAAATCAGCTCATCCGGCACCATTGCGGCGGCCTCGGCCTTCTTCCCTGATTGGAACAGCCTGCCGATCTCGTCGACCTCACGCTCATAGCCCATGCGCCGGTAGACCTGGGCGTGGAAATTCAGTTCCGGTGCACCCATGCCACCGATGTAGAGCGCCATGATCCAGCGCATCCGTTCCAGCTCGCTCTTGGGATCGTCGGTGATCACCACCTGACAACTCGCCGCGATTTCGAAATCCGCCCGCGAACGCCGCGCCCCGGCCCTGGCGAAGCCCTCATCGAGCCAGTCGTTGTACATCCCGGCCAGCCGCGGCGCGTAGTAGATCGCCAACCAGCCGTCGGCGATCTCGGCGGTCAGCGCCACATTTTTCGGACCCTCCGCACCCAGCCAGATCGGCAAATCCGCTCGTAGCGGATGCACAATCGGCTTGAGCGGCTTACCGAGTCCGGTGGAGCCCGGGCCGGTGTAGGGCAGTGGATACCGCGGCCCGTCATTGGTGACCGGCGCCTGCCGCTCGAGGATGCGGCGAATGATGCCGACGTACTCCCTGGTGCGCTGCAACGGCTTGGCGAACGGCTGCCCGTACCAGCCCTCCACCACCTGCGGCCCCGAAACGCCGAGCCCGAGGATTGCCCGGCCACCGCTGAGATGGTCCAACGTCAGTGCGTGCATGGCCGTCGCGGCGGGCGTGCGCGCCGACAGCTGTACGACCGAGGTGCCGAGTCGCACCCGATTTGTCGACGAGCCCCACCACATCAGTGGCCCGAAGGCATCCGATCCCCAAGATTCGGCCGCGAAGACCGCATCGAAACCGGCCGCCTCGGCGGCGACCACCAACTCACCGGCATTCTGCGGCGGCTGCGCCATCCAGTACCCGAGTTGCAATCCGAACTTCATGGGAGACCTCTTTCCAGCCAACTTCTTGCCACCAGAATAAGAACCTGTTCTACTCGATTTCGTGGCTGATGAAAATACTGCGTCGCGGAGCGACTCCATGAGGGGTGGTGGTCAGGCGACGGGTGGGCATACCGCCTCCGGGACAATCACGGATGAGAGAGGGTCGGAATTGAACACTGCCGCGCCCGACGTACTCAGTGCACCCCTTCGGGTGCAATTCGACTACACGCGATCGGTCGGACCGACCATCGGCACCTTCCTGGCCAAACTGCGCGCCCGCCGGATCGTCGGTGTGCGCGGCTCGGATGGGCGGGTATTGGTGCCACCGCCGGAATACGATCCGGTCACCTCCGCGCCGCTGACCGAATTCGTCGATGTGGCCGATACCGGCACCGTCCAGTCCTGGACCTTCGTGCGCGATCCGCTGCCCGGTCAGCCATTCGACCGCCCGTTCGCGTGGGCGCTGATCAAGCTCGACGGCGCGGACACAACGCTGCTGCACGCCGTCGATGTTTCCACACCCGAGGACATCCACACCGGACTGCGCGTGGTCGCGCGCTGGGCCGGGGAGACCATCGGCAGCATCAAGGACATCGCCTGCTTCGAACCGGGCGAGACTTCCACCGCGCCGACGGAATCCAGCGCGGACGACGAGCCGGTCGAGGTGCTGATCACACCGGTCGACCTGCACTACATGCACAGCGCGTCACCGCAGGAGACCATCTACCTGCGCGGTTTGGCCGAGGGCAAGCTGCTCGGCGGGCGCACGGATGCCGCGGGCAAGGTGTACTTCCCGCCGCGCGGCGCCAATCCGACCGACGGCCGACCGACCGACGAAATCGTCGAACTGCCCGATCGCGGCATCGTCACCACCTTCTGCATCGTGAATGTGCCGTTCATGGGCCAGCGGATCAAGCCGCCGTACGTGGCGGCATATGTGCTGCTCGACGGCGCGGACATCCCGGTGCTGCACCTCGTGCTCGGATGTGAGGCGAGCGAGGTGCGGATGGGCATGCGGGTGGAGGCGGTGTGGAAACCGCGCGAGGAGTGGGGCTTCGGGCTCAGCAATGTGGACCACTTCCGACCCACCGGCGAGCCGGATGCCGACTACGAGACCTATAAGCACCACCTCTGAGAGGCCACGTTGACGAACAACGCTCTGCCTACCCACCCCGCCGCCTCTAGCGACATCGCGGTTGTGGGCTTCGCCCACGCACCGCATGTGCCGGAGACCTTCGGCACCACCAATGGTGTCGAGATGCTGGTGCCCATTTTCCAGCAGCTCTACGCCCGACTCGGCATTACCAAGTCCGATATCGACTTCTGGTGCTCCGGTTCCTCGGATTACCTTGCGGGCCGTGCCTTCTCGTTCATCTCGGCGGTCGACGCCATCGGCGCGGTGCCGCCGATCAACGAATCGCATGTCGAAATGGACGCCGCGTGGGCGCTCTACGAGGCCTTCGTGAAACTCCGTTCCGGCCAGGCGCAGACGGCACTGGTGTACGGCTTCGGCAAGTCGTCGGCGGGTACGCTGCGCCAGGTTCTGACCATGCAGCTCGATCCGTATCTGGTCACTCCGCTGTGGCCGGACGCACTTTCGATCGCGGGCCTGCAGGCGCAGGCCGGACTGGATGCGGGACGCTGGACCGAGCGCGATATGGCGGCGGTGGCCGCGGGTGATTCCGGCGATATCGAAACTCTGCTCGCCACACCGTATGTCGCCGATCCGCTGCGCGCGCACGATGTCGCACCGGTCACCGACGGCGCGGCCGCCATTGTGCTCGCGGTCGGCGATCGGGCGCGCGAACTGTGCGAGCGCCCGGCCTGGATCACCGGCATGGCGCATCGGGTGGACACCCCCAATCTCGGCGCCCGCGATCTGACCGTATCCCCGTCGACTTCCGCTGCGGCACAGTCGGTTACCGGCGGCGATACCAGTGGCTTCGATATCGCCGAACTGCATGCGCAGTTCAGTCATCAGCAGTTGATTCTCGCCGAGGCCATCGGCCTGCGGCCCGAGACCAAGGTGAATCCGTCGGGCGGCGCACTCGCGGCCAATCCGATGTTCGCGGCAGGTCTGGAGCGCATCGGCTTCGCGGCCGAGGCGATTATCGCGGGCACGGCGAATCGGGCGCTCGCCCACGCCAGCAGCGGTCCGGCGCTGCAACAGAACTTGGTAGCCGTTTTGGATTCGGAGGCGAGCCGATGAGTTTCCCTGCTGCGGTGCTCGGCACCGGACAAACACATCACGTGACGAAACGAACCGATGTGTCCATGGCGGGCATGTGCCGCGAGGCCATCGATCGCGCATTGGTCGATGCCGGACTCACCATCGCCGATATCGATGCGGTGGTGGTCGGTAAGGCGCCGGACTTCTTCGAGGGTGTCATGATGCCCGAGCTGTATCTGGCGGATGCGTTGGGCGCCACCGGAAAGCCGTTGTTGCGCGTACACACCGCCGGATCCGTCGGCGGCTCCACCGGTATCGTCGCCGCCAATCTGGTACAGGCCGGAGTACACAAGCGCGTACTCGCCATTGCCTGGGAGAAGCAGTCGGAATCGAATGCCATGTGGGCATTGTCGGTTCCGGTGCCCTTCACCATGCCGGTCGGCGCGGGCGCGGGCGGATACTTCGCGCCGCACGTGCGTTCCTACATCCGCCGATCGAACGCGCCGGGCCATATCGGCGCGATGGTGGCGGTAAAAGATCGCCGCAACGGAGCGAAGAACCCGCTGGCACATCTGCACCAGCCCGATATCACGCTGGAGAAGGTGCTCTCCTCCCAAATGCTGTGGGATCCCATCCGATTCGACGAGACCTGCCCGTCCTCGGACGGTGCGTGCGCCCTGGTGATCGGTGACGAGGATGCCGCGAAGGCCGTGGAGGCCACCGGCAAGAAGGTCGCGTGGGTGCACGGCACCGCCATGCGCACCGAACCGACCACCTTCGCCGGCCGCGACCAGGTCAATCCACAGGCCGGACAGGATGCCGCGGCCGCACTGTGGCAGGCCGCCGGAATCACCGACCCGCTCAACGAAATCGACGTCGCCGAGATCTACGTGCCGTTTTCCTGGTTCGAGCCGATGTGGCTGGAGAACCTGGGCTTCGTCCCGCAGGGGGATGGTTGGAAGCTCACCGATAAGGGCGAGACCGAGATCGGCGGAACCCTGCCGGTCAATCCGTCCGGTGGCGTACTTTCCTCGAACCCGATCGGTGCCTCCGGTCTCATCCGATTCGCCGAGGCCGCCAAGCAGGTGATGGGCCGGGCCGGGGACTACCAGGTCGCGAACGCCAAGAAGGCGCTCGGACATGCGTACGGCGGTGGGTCGCAGTACTTCTCGATGTGGGTGGTCGGCTCGGAGCAGCCCAGCTGATGACCCCGCTGAAGTTCACCGTCGGTATCGCGCTGAGTCCGCTGGAGCAGCTGCCGGAATTGGCGAAAACCGCTGAGGAGTGCGGATTTTCGTCGATCGCGCTACCGGACTCGCTGTTCTATATGCAGTCGGCGTCGGCGAAGTATCCGTACACCGCCGACGGCGGCCGCTTCTGGGGCCCGGAGACGCCATGGGTCGACCCACTCATCGGTGCTACCGCCATGGCGGTGGTGACCAGCCGAATTCGCTTCTACACGAACGTGCTCAAACTCGGTTCGCGCAATCCCCTACTGCTTGCGCGGCAGGTGGGCTCGGTCGCCAACCTGTCCGGTAACCGGTTCGGGTTCGGCGTCGGAATCGGCTGGGCGCCCGAGGAATTCGAATGGTGCGGCGTGCCCTATGCCAATCGTGGGGCACGGGTCGACGAGATGATCGAGGTCATCAAGCTGGCACTCGGCGGCGGCATGGTCGAGTACCACGGAAAGTTCTTCGATTTCGAGCTGCTGCAGATCAGCCCGGCGCCGAGCGAACCGGTGCCGTTCTACATCGGCGGCCACACCGCGCCCGCACTGCGCCGGGCGGCCAAGGTCGGTGACGGCTGGACCTCAGCGATGATGACCTACGACGAACTGTGCGCCACAATCGGCAAGCTCGATACGCTACGCGCCGAATTCGGTCGGGAGAGTGCGCCTTTCGAGATCCAGGCGGTGTGCATCGACAAGTTCGGGCGCTCTGGATACCAGGATCTGGCCGATGCCGGGGTGACCGATGCGATCGTTGTTCCGTGGCTGGCCGATGGCATCGGCTTCGACGGTGAGTTGGCGGCCAAACAGGAGTCACTGCGTCGCTTCGCCGCGGCGAATATCGAGGAACCCATCGTCGCGAAGGCACGCGTATGAGTAATTCCGAACATCCAGCAAGGACCGCCGGGCTTGCCTCGCAGGCGGCGGTGCGGGCCAGGGACAAGCAGGCCTGGGTCGAGCTGTTCGCAACCGACGGCATCGTCGAAGATCCCATCGGCCCTTCGGGTTTCGATCCGGAGGGCAAGGGCCATCGCGGTAAGGAGGCCATCGCGGCCTTCTGGGATATGGCGATCGCGAAGACCGATTCGATCGAGTTCCTGTTCGAGGACTCCTTCGCCTGCGGTAACGAAATCGCCTTTACCGGTTTGATCCGCACCAAGATGGGCGGACACCAGATCGATGCCGAAGGTGTGTTCACCTACAAGGTCGACGAATCGGGCAAAATCGCCGCGCTGCGGGCCTTCTGGGAGGTCGACCGAGCCATGGCGACGGCCAAACCGATTACCTGAGCACGCTGCCTCTCCCCTCGGGGGCAGCACAACAAGGGCCCTCGCACCGGCATTGGGCAAACCGGTGCGGGGGCCCTTGTCTGTCACCGAAAGCCGGGGATCCAGGCTGCCGACACAAGCCTGGATCCCGGCGATTCAGTGCGCGATCGGGCAGCCCGAGGCCTTGTAGTCGACCTGGAATTCCTTGACGCCGTTGAGCCAGCCGGAACGCAGCCGCTTGGGGTCACCGAGCTTGGTGATATCGGGAATGGCGTCGGCAATGGCATTGAAGATCAGATCGACCTCCATGCGCGCCAGATTCGCGCCGATGCAGAAGTGCGCGCCGGTGCCGCCGAAGGACAAGTGCTGGTTGTCCTTTCGCGTGATATCGAACTTCTCCGCGTTCTCGAAGACGTCCTCGTCGAAGTTGGCCGAGCGGTACAGCATGACCACCCGCTGCCCCTTCTTGATCTGCACGCCACCGAGTTCGGTGTCCTCCAGCGCGGTCCGCTGGAACGAGGTGACCGGGGTGGCCCAGCGAATGATCTCGTCGGCAGCGGTGGCCGGACGCTCCTTCTTGAACAGCTCCCACTGGTCCGGATGCTCCAGGAAGGCCACCATGCCGTGGGTGATCGCATTGCGGGTCGTCTCATTGCCCGCGACGGCAAGCATGATCACGAAGAAGCCGAACTCCTCCGGAGTCAGCTCATCGCCGTCGACATCCGCCTCGATCAGCTTGGTCACGATATCGTCGGCCGGGCATTCCTTACGCGCCGCGGCCATCTGGTAGGCGTAGCCGAGCACCTCGGCGGAGGCGGCGACCGGATCGGCCGTGCTCTCCGGATCGTCGTAGCCGGTCATATCGTTGGACCAGGTGAAGACCTTCCTGCGGTCCTCCTGCGGGATACCGATCAGCTCGGCGATCGCTTGCAGCGGCAGTTCGGAGGCGACCTGGGTGACGAAGTCGCCGGCGCCGTTGTCCACCGCCTCCTTCACGATGGCCTCGGCCCTGGTCTTCAATTCGGCACGCAGGCCGTTGATCACGCGCGGGGTGAAGCCGCGGGAGATGATCTTGCGCAGTTTGGTGTGCTGGGGCGCGTCCATGTTCAACAGGACGAAGCGCTGCAGTTCGATCTGCTCGCGGGTGATGTCGTCGTTGAAGCGCGGGATCGCGGTGTTCTCGAAGGTGGAGAACACATCGCTGCGGCGCGAGACCTCCTTGACGTCGGCATGCTTGCTCACCACCCAGAAGCCTTCGTCGTGGAAGCCGCCGATCTCGGGCGGCTGCGGATTCCACCAAATCGGTGCGGTACGGCGCAGTTCGGCGTACTCCTCGACCGGAACACGCTCGGCATAAATGTCCGGGTCCGTGACATCGAACCCATCCGGCAGATTCGGCCGGGCATTCCGCTGGTCTACCACCAGATGTCTCCTTCGACAAACTGAAACACGTTCTACAATCATTCAAGCATAAGCTGCATAATGAGGGAAGAACAGGACAGACTCCGCCGTATCGCGCGTGAACACACGTTTCAGTTTCTATCCCAAAAGAAAGGTTGGACATGGGCATACCCGTCATCGTCGAGGCCGCTCGCACCCCCATCGGCAAGCGTGGCGGCTGGCTCGCCGGTCTGCACGCCGCCGAACTGCTCGGCCTCGCTCAACGCGGACTGCTCGAGAAGGCACATCTGGACCCCGCGTCGGTCGAGCAGGTTATCGGCGGCTGCGTCACCCAGGCCGGTGAACAGTCCAATAACGTCACCCGCGTCGCCTGGCTGCATGCCGGACTGCCGTGGCAGGTAGGCGCCACCACCATCGACGCCCAATGCGGATCGGCACAGCAGGCCAACCATCTGATCGCCGGACTGATCGCGACCGGCGCCATCGATATCGGTATGGCCTGCGGCGTGGAAGCGATGAGCCGAGTTCCGTTGGGCGCCAATGTCGGCGAGAACGCGGGACCGCGCCGCCCGGCCACCTGGAATATCGATCTACCGAATCAATTCGAGGCGGCCGAGCGTATTGCCAAGCGGCGCGGCCTTACTCGCGACGATCTCGATGAGCTCGGCGTCCGCTCGCAGCGGCGGGCCGCACAGGCCTGGACGGAGGGGCGCTTCGACCGCGAGGTGCTCACCGTGACCGCGCCCGCCGTCGACAAGGAAGGCAAGCTCACCGGTGAAAAGCTGGACGTGACAAGGGATCAGGGCCTGCGCGATACCTCACTCGAAGGTCTGGCCAAGTTGAAGCCGGTACTGGAGGGCGGAGTCCACACGGCGGGTACCTCCTCGCAGATCTCCGACGGCGCCGCCGCCGTACTGCTGATGGACGAAAAGGCCGCGCAGCGAGCGGGTTTGCGCCCGCGCGCACGGATCGTCACCCAGGTACTGGTCGGCGCGGAACCGGAATTCCATCTCGACGGTCCGGTACAGGCGTGCACCCGACTGCTCGAACGATCCGGAATGAATATCGGCGACATCGATCTTTTCGAGATCAATGAAGCCTTTGCGGCAGTTGCACTTTCATGGGCCTCTGTACACAAACCAGACATGGACCGGGTAAATGTAAACGGCGGTGCGATTGCACTCGGACATCCGGTCGGTTCAACCGGATCTCGGCTCATCACAACGGCTTTGCACGAACTGGAGCGGTCCGGCGGCAGTACCGCGATGGTGCTGATGTGCGCGGGCGGCGCATTGGCGACAGGCACCATCATCGAGCGCTTGTAGCAGTTTCAACCAATTCTGCTCAAAGGTTGAACGTTCATCCCCATGAGCCCAAAACGTGTCGTACGCCACACAAAGACCAGCACAGACGTGTAGATGACCCATCAGCTATCTTTTCGCTATCATGGATGCGGCGGGGAAGACCCTCGCGACGGGCCAGAACCTGATCACACCACGTTTTCTCAAGAGCCGTTGGCGTGACCCGCAAACGCAACCGTCGCAGTGTCTTCCCCGGAGCGGCACCTAGAAGCTTCAAGGAAATCCTGAATCAGGCGTAGGTTTTCAGTTACTGAGCCGCTAATATCAATGATACGTATCCGAGATAACGACTGTTAGTACAGCGAAGGGAATTGGGCGGCTCACAATGGCTGATTTCGCGGCGCGGCTGAACAAGCTGTTCGAAACCGTGCATCCCCCGGGGCGCAAGCCGCACACCAACGCGGAGGTTGCGGCTGCGCTGACCGCCTCCGGGCATCCGATCTCGAAACCGTACCTCTCGCAGTTGCGGTCGGGACAGCGGACCAACCCGTCGGACGAAACGGTGGCTGCACTGGCCAAGTTCTTCAAGGTCAAGCCGGACTACTTCTTCAACGACATCTATGCCGCCAAGATCGATCACGATCTGGAGTTGCTGTCCCAGCTGCAGGGCTATGGGCTGCGACGGTTGTCGAGTAGGGCGTTCGATCTGTCCGAAGAATCACAGAACCTCCTCACCTCTATGGCGGAGAAGTTGCGGGCAAGTGAAGGTCTGCCCGAAATTCCTCCGGACGGTACCGAATAGGTTCTCCCACAGTGCAGTACGGTGCGGCCCGCAGGGTCGCACCGTACTGCGTCATGGGGCTTGCCGCTTCTCGACTTCGTCGCATCCGCGTCCGCCCATAAAATTGTGGGCTTGGCGACGAGTGCAGGGATGCGATAAAAGCGCGCCCGGAGTCACCGGTTTGCGACGAAATCAGTTGTGCGGATACGTCGGTAGACACATGGAATCCGGCATGGCCATCCACCCGGCCGGATTCCTTGCTATGTCAACCATATTGAATACCCGGAGCGAGTCCTTCGGAATGCTCCGGAACTGATCGTTTTGATTGCACACGATCAATTTCGGGCAGCGGCTTCGGCACTCGCTTCGTAGGCACGCGCGATTGCCTGGACCCAACCGCGGGGACTAATCCCCTCGGGTGGAGCAATCCATCGCGCGTCGACTACTACATCGCCCAAAGGGTTTCGCGCCCACTGCGCAACACGGTCCGCACGCAGCGAGACCAGTGGCGGTGGCGGACCCGCGGCGGCCAATTCGACGCCGCCGCCGGATTGCAGATACAGGGCGTCCATGATCTGCGCGACCTGATCGGATGCCTCGAGCTGCGTCGAGGTGCCGGTCTGTTCGTGGGCGACCACCTCGGGAAACCGGCCGACCATGATGCGGTGCAGAACCTTGGTCTGCCGCAACAGGATTCGCGCGCGCACCCACAATTCCACCACGATCCAGACCGCGCCGAAGGCGATGAGCAGCGCGGCCACCTCCCAGATCGGCCAGCCCCAGTCCGGTTCACCGGCCTTCGTGGGCGGCGCGCCGATGCAGGCCCGGCGGACCTGCAGCACGGCCAGCACCGCGACGACCGCGGTTGCGGCGGTATAGATCGCGATACCGCGACCAAGGGTGGTCCAGTCCAGGTTGCGCACACCGGTGATGACGATGAATACACAGCCGAGCGCGACGGTTAACCAGCCGAAGGTGGTGGACCAGAACAGATTCACCGCCACCGCGAGCACAGCGAGGCCATAGATGACGAAGGCGATCCGGCGCAGGTTGGTACGGGAGACCACCGGCCACGCCGCCGAGGCGACCACCGAGGTCGCGGTCGCGAAGAGAATCCAGGCCGAGGCGACGACTCCGTCGGAGAGCAGGCCCGAGTGCAGACCGCGCGGAAGCAGGTTGTCCAGCGCCAGGGCGATCTCGGGCACCGCGACGGTCGCCGCGAGTGCGACCGCCGCGACTGCCACGACGATCGCCACCCGGGCGGTCGTCGCGGGCTTCACCAGCACGCGCCCCACACGCGCGCCAGCGGCAACCCAGACCAGCATGGCCGTCAACCAGAGGGTCATCCCAGCGCCTCATCGAATCGAAGGACCGAGACGCCCGCGCCCCGGCTGTTGAATACGCGCAGTCGTGTCATCAACATGGCGGCGAAGGTCTCGGCCTCCCATTCGGCGAGTTCGTCCGCACCGTCGTCGACGATCTGCTGATGCGCCCGTTGACTGAGCATGTAGGCGATGAGATCGTCACTGGCCTCCAGCATCACCTCCGGCGCGGGCGCACCCTCATGATCGAAGACGATATGGCCCAATTCGTGTGCGAGCGTGTGGTCGCGGCTCGGCAGTGCGGCGGCGAGCACGATGACATCGCGATCCGGATAGAACCGGCGCTGACCGCAGACACCGGGACCCAGTTCGGCACTGGCGATTTCGATCTCGCGGCGCCGCTCGCTGGCAATGGAGGCGACGACCTCCTCCAGGGTGGTCGCATCGGAATCCGCGGCGACAGCGCATACCGCGTCGACCGCGGCCGCGACCCGGCGATAGGCCCAGAGCCCGGTTTGCGTCCTGCTCTCACTCATCGAACGCACCCTTACGTCCTCGGTCCGAAGAATTCGGCACGAGCGGCGTCGATGCGGGCCTGCGCGGCCGACGCGGTCTGGAAACTCACTGCGCCGGAACCGGTTCCGGCCAGCGCGAGCGCGATCAGGCCGCCAACGACACCCAGTATGTTGGGCTTCGGCAGGCCGTCGTCGGCGCTGGTCGACCGGACGTCCGGATTCGGCTTGGCCGATGCCGCGGGCGGCGCCGGAGGCGGTGGTGGCGGAGGTGTCTGCTCGAGCGCGGGGGCGGGTGGCGCGGCCACCGGTACCGGCGCGAGCTGTGGCGCGGCCGGTGCCGGCGCAACGATGATCGGAGCGGGCGGCACCGCGGGCGCGGCCGGTGTCGGCAGCGGGATCAAGAGCAGCAGTAGCGGCGAGGCCGAACCGACGGCAGCGGAACCGACCGCCGCCGAACCCACAGCGGCAGAACCGGTTCCGGCCGAACCGACGCCCGCGGAACCGACCGCCGCCGAACCGGTACCCGCCAGTGCCGAACCGGTGCCGACACCCGCCGAACCAACTGCGGCAGAACCGGTGCCGAGCGCAGCCGAACCCGTACCCGCCAGTGCCGAACCGGTGCCAATACCCGCCGAACCAACTGCGGCAGAACCGGTGCCGAGCACAGCCGACCCGGTGCCGAGCGCGGCCGAACCCGTACCCGCGGCCGCTGAGCCGACGGCGGCGGAACCGGTACCGAGGATGGTGGCGACACCGGCCGAGCCGGTGCCGAGGAGTGCGCTGAGCAGACCGGTGACACCGACCGCGGCGGAACCGGCCGCTGCCGAACCCGCGGCCGAGCCGGGACCGGCGGCCGGATTCGCACCGGCTGCGGCGTCGGTCGGATCCACCGGCGAACTGACGCTCGACTGGCCCGGAATCGCCAGCGGCATCCAGAACTCGCCGTTCGAATCCGGCCTCGGACTATTCGGGTCCGTGCACTGCGGACAGGTACCCGCGGGCTGCGCCTCGGCTGAAACCCCGCCGAGTAGCACAAAGCCGGCGACAGTCGCAAGTACTGCAACCACGCGCGACGTGCGACCAACGGCCATGCGCCAGCCTTCCCTCATCGAAATAGCGCAGATCTCTTGCCCGGTCGCAACACTCCAGTTCCGGGACTTCAACGGATGGGAGCCCATAGTAAACCTCAGCCCAAATCAGCGCAGTGGCTCGGGCCACGCCGGGTATTCGACACGCCCGACAGGCCTTACGCCCGTTCTCGGTCGACCGGCCCAATCATATGTTCGGAGGTCCGGCTGCAATCCCGAACATATTTTCGCGTTGATCCCCTACCTCCGCCTGCACTAAACGGGCAGACCAGTACGTATGTCGATGCCGAGAAGACGTGAAAAAGACGTGCCCGCAGTGGAACCCGCGTCGGTCCGGCCGCCCGTGACGTCGCCACAGACCGCAGCTGGGCACCCCGCGACCAGAACACGAATCGAGGGACACGCCGACGTGCCCTAGCCGGAGAGCAGACTAGTACGGCAGTACCGTTCTGTGTGAGGTGAAGCAACCGCCGAGCGGCCTTTACAACAGCCGCCCAGCGGTGTCGGAACTATTCAGCGCTCAGGCGCCGTACACCGCCTCCGGCGGAACGGACTTCGCGATCAGATCGGCGACCACCGGGCCGAGTTCGGCGGGATTCCAGCGGGCGCCGCGGTCCACGGCGGTGCCGTGGCGCCAGCCGTCGGCCAGCGCGACCTTGCCACCCTCGACCTCGAACATCCGGCCGGTGACGGCCGCGGATTGTGAACTGCCGAGCCAGACCACGATCGGCGAGACATTCTCGGGAGCCATCGCGTCGAAGCCGTCCTCGGGGGCGGCCATGGTCTCGGCGAAGACGGTTTCGGTCATGCGCGTGCGGGCGGAGGGCGCGATGGCATTGACGGTGACGCCGTAGCGCGCGAATTCGGCCGAAGCGGTGAGGGTCAGGCCCGCGATACCCGCCTTGGCGGCACCGTAATTGCTCTGACCGACACTGCCCTGCAGACCCGCGCCGGAGCTGGTGTTGATGATGCGGGCATCGACCGGGCGGCCCGCCTTGGACTCACCGCGCCAGTACTCGATCGCATGACGCATGGTCGCGAAGTGGCCCTTGAGATGGACCCGGATCACCGCGTCCCACTCGTCCTCGCCCAGGTTCACCAACATGCGGTCGCGCACGAAACCGGCATTGTTGACCAGCACATCCAGGCCGCCGAAGGTATCGACGGCCTGGCGGATGAGATTGCGGGCGCCGTCCCAGTCCGCGACGTCGTCACCGTTGGCGACGGCCTCGCCACCGAGCGCCTTGATCTCGGCGACGACCTGTTCGGCGGGCGTCTCGCCGGTCGCCGCCCCGTCCAGCGCGGAGCCGAGGTCATTGACGACTACCCGGGCTCCGGCGGCGGCGAAGGCGAGCGCGTGCGCCCGGCCGATACCGCGGCCGGCGCCGGTGACGATGACAATGCGCCCCGCGCAGATCTGCTCGCTGTCCATAACCTATTGTGTCCTCTTCGTTTTCGGATTCGATTGTGCAGGCCAGAGCGGTCTGCTCGGCGGTGTCGTTTCGAGCGACCTGCAAGCAGTCGCTAGTGGCCGTTCGCATTCGAGGCCGCGAGGAATGCCGGGCGCTCACCGCCGCCGTGCACCAGCAGCGTCGCGCCGCTGACATATCCGGCCAGCGATGAGGTCAGGAATGCGGCGCAGCGGCCGATGTCCTCGGGGCAGGCCATCCGACCGAGCGGGATGGTCGCGCCGACGGCGTCGATACCGTCTTGATCGCCGTAGTGCAATTCGCTCAGTTCGGTGACGACCGGGCCCACGACCAGCGAATTCACCCGAACCTTCGGCGCCCATTCGACCGCGAGTGAGGAGGTCAGGCTGTCGATGCCCGCCTTGGCCGCGCCGTAGGCGGCGGTGCCCGGCGACGGTCGATGCCCGCTCACGCTGGACACCATCACGATGGAGCCGCCGCCCGGCTGCGCCTGCATCACGGCATTGGCGGCCTGCGAGACCAGCAGGGGTGCAAGCAGATTCAGCTCGATGATCTTGCTGTGGAAGTTCTTGCTGGCATCGGCGGCGAGGGCGAACGGGGCGCCGCCCGCATTATTGACCAGGTGATCGAGGCGGCCGTGCCGCGCGACGATCGCATCGACCAATCCCTGCACGGCATCGGCATCGCGCACATCGCAGGGCAGGTATTCGATCTCCCGCCCCTCGTGTTCCACCGACTCTTCACCGGGTCGTCGCGCGCATGCCACGACGGTCGCTCCAGCAGCCAAGAAGGCCCTGCTGACGCCCGCGCCCACCCCGCGCACACCGCCGGTGACCAGGACGACGTTGCCGGTGAGGTCTATTTCGAGTGCCACCGTGCTAACCTACCAAGCAACTGCTTGCTTTGCCACCCCGTAGCGACTGCTTGCAGGTCGCTCGAAAAATCAGCGCCGAGGTTATCGGCCTACCCCGGCACACAGATGGGACATGCGATGGGGATCAACCGTCACTCCGAATCAACCGGCATCACCGTGGTCACGGTCGACTACCCGCCGGTCAACGCCATACCGTCCGACGGCTGGTTCGCGCTGGCGGATGAGATCCGCGCGGCCGGGCGCGATCCGGAAACCAAGGTGGTGGTTCTGCGCGCCGAGAACCGCGGGTTCAATGCCGGTGTCGATATCAAGGAGATGCAGCGCACCCCGGGCCATCAGGCGCTGATCGACGCCAATCACGGCTGTTTCGAGGCCTTCGCGGCCGTCTACGACTGCCCGGTGCCGGTGATCGCCGCGGTGCAGGGCTTCTGCCTCGGCGGCGGCATCGGTCTGGTCGGCAACGCCGATATCGTAATCGCCTCGGATGACGCGACTTTCGGGCTGCCCGAGGTCGACCGCGGTGCGCTCGGTGCGGCCACCCATCTGTCCCGTCTGGTGCCGCAGCATCTGATGCGCGCGCTGTTCTATACCGCGAGCACCATCACCGCACAGCAGTTGCAGCACTTCGGCTCGGTGTACCAGGTGGTGCCGCGCGCCGAACTCGACGCCGCCGCACTGGAGGTCGCCAAGAACATCGCGGCCAAGGACAGCCGGGTCATCCGGGCGGCCAAGCGCGCGCTCAATGGCATCGATGTGCAGGACGTGCACCGCAGCTACCGCTACGAACAGGGCTTCACCTTCGAACTGAATCTGGCCGGTGTCGCGGATGAGATCCGTGCGCGGTTCGACGACGATCTGGCCGCACGCAAGGAAGAGAGCAAGGAAAACTGATGCGGGACAAGCGAATGTCGCTCGACGAGGTCGTGGGCGAGCTGCGCAGCGGTATGACCATCGGCATCGGCGGCTGGGGCTCGCGGCGCAAGCCGATGGCGCTGGTGCGGGCCATCCTGCGCTCGGATATCACCGATCTGACCGTGGTCAGTTACGGCGGACCCGATCTCGGTCTGCTGTGTTCGGCGGGCAAGGTGCGCAAGGCGTATTACGGCTTCGTCTCGCTGGATTCGCCACCGTTCTACGATCCGTGGTTCGCCAAGGCACGCACCTCCAGTGCATTGGTGGCGCGCGAGATGGACGAGGGCATGTTGAAGTGCGGGCTGGAGGCGGCGGCCGCGCGACTGCCGTTCCTGCCGATCCGCGCCGGACTCGGATCCGATGTCGTCAATTTCTGGGATGGCGAGCTGAAGACCGTCGCATCGCCGTATCCGGACGGCGACGGACGAACCGAAACGCTGATCGCGATGCCCGCACTGAATCTCGATGCGGCGCTTGTGCATTTGAATATCGGCGATAAGCACGGCAATGCGGCCTACACCGGTGTCGATCCGTATTTCGATGACCTGTACTGCCTGGCCGCCGAGCGTCGCTACGTATCGGTGGAGCGGGTGGTGGAGACCGAGGAGCTGGTGAAAGCCGTTCCACTGCAGTCGTTATTGCTCAACCGGCTGCTGGTCGACGGTGTGGTCGAGGCGCCCGGCGGCGCGCACTTCACCCTGGCCGCCGATAGCTACGGCCGCGACGAGAAGTTCCAGAAGCATTATGTGGAGTCGGCCAAGACGCCGGAGTCCTGGCAGCAGTTCGTCGACAGATATCTGGCGGTCTCCGAGGACGAATATCAGGCCGCCGTTCGCGAGTTCGCACAGGAGGTGTCGAAGTGACGACAACCGAAACCATTACGCGGGCTGAGATCTGCGCCATCGCCTGCGCCGAGATCTTCAGCGGCGCCGGGGAAATCATGGCCTCGCCGATGTCGCCCATGACGATCATCGGCGCGCGGCTGGCCAAGTTGACCACCGAACCGGATCTGCTGCTCTCCGATGGCGAGGCGCTGTTGTTCGCCGACACTCCCCCGTTGGGCGGTAAGGCGCCGATCGAGGGGTGGATTCCATTCCGCAAGGTCTTCGATGTGGTCGCCTCCGGTCGGCGCCATGTGGTGATGGGGGCCAATCAGCTCGATCGGTTCGGCAATCAGAACCTGTCGGCATTCGGTCCGTTGCAGCAGCCGACCCGGCAGATGTTCGGTTCGCGCGGTGCGCCGGGCAACACCATCAATCATCCGACCAGCTACTGGGTCTCGCGGCATACGCGTCGGGTGTTCGTCGATCAGGTGGATATCGTCTCCGGCGTCGGCTACGACAAGGTCGATCCGGCCAATCCGGCGTATCGGTTCCACCACTTGCACCGGGTGGTCACCAATCTGGGCGTCTTCGATTTCGGGGGGCCAGACCACACGATGCGGGCACGCAGTCTGCATCCGGGCGTCACGGCCGATGAGGTCGCCGAGAACACCTCGTTCGAGATCGCCGGACTGGCGGAGGCTGGTCAGACCCGCCTGCCGTCCGCGGAAGAGCTGCGGTTGATCCGGGATGTGCTCGATCCCAAGAAGGTTCGGGAATCCGAGGTGCCGTCATGAGCGCTCTGCGGACACCGCTGACCGAGTTGGTCGGCATCGAACATCCGATCGTGCAGACCGGTATGGGCTGGGTGGCCGGGCCGAGTCTGGTGTCGGCGACCGCCGAGGCCGGTGGACTCGGGATTCTGGCCTCGGCCACCATGACATTCGCCGATTTGGAAGCCGCGATCGCGAAGACAAAGGCGCATACCGACAAGCCGTTCGGCGTGAATATCCGCGCGGACGCCACGGATGCGCCCGAGCGGATCGATCTGTTGATCCGGGAGAAGGTGGCCGTCGCGTCCTTCGCGTTGGCACCGAAGCAGGAACTCATCGCCAAGCTGAAAGATGCCGGTGTGGTGGTTATTCCATCGATCGGCGCGGCCAAGCACGCGGTGAAAGTCGCGTCCTGGGGTGCCGATGCGGTGATCGTGCAGGGCGGCGAGGGCGGTGGGCATACCGGTCCGGTGGCGACCACGCTGCTGCTGCCGTCGGTGCTGGATGCTGTCGATATTCCGGTTGTCGCGGCGGGTGGATTCTTCGACGGACGTGGTCTGGCCGCCGCATTGGCCTATGGCGCGGCGGGTGTCGCGATGGGGACACGCTTCCTGTTGACCAAGGAGAGCACCGTGCCCGACGCGGTCAAGCAGGAGTATTTGAAGCGGCAACTGCAGGACACCGTGGTCTCGCTCAAGGTCGACGGTATGCCGCACCGGGTGCTGAATACCGAACTCGTTGATCGCCTGGAACATTCGGGGCGCTGGCGGGGGCTGGCCGCAGCCGTCTCCAATGCGGCGAAGTTCAAGGGTATGACCGGTATGAAGTGGTCGACCATGGTCCGCGACGGGCTGGCCATGCGAAAGGCCAAGGATCTCAGCTGGTCTCAGGTCGTCATGGCCGCAAATACCCCGATGCTGCTGCGCGCCGGACTCGTCGAGGGCAATACTCACGCGGGCGTACTCGCCGCTGGCCAGGTCACCGGCATCATCGACGACCTGCCCACCTGTAAGGAACTCATCGACCGCATCGTCGCCGACGCCGTCACGCGGATCGACAGCATTGCCGCGCTGACCGCGGGCTGACGCGTTTCGCGCGGCCTGCGGAGGTTGTCGCGTTCGGGTTCATTGGGCTGCGGTGGGTCCTGTTGTCCTGCATTGACATCTCGGAATTCGGCTATCCCGGGATGGTTTGCCGTCCCGGGGTTTACCCGGGCCGTGCTGGGCACGTCGTGTGCCGTACCCGGCTTAGTTCCCGGAGTTCGTGCGCACAGGCCCACAGCCTCCAGCCCAGTCGACCAGCTGTGATTGCGTTCTCGAGCGCTACCGAGGCGAGTCAAAGGTTGTTGCATCCGGGGATTCGAGCAACCTTGACTCGCCTTGATGGGCTGAACAGCCATTTGGCTCGCCTCGATGAGGCGGGGCGTACGGGGCGTACCCGATCGGTGTCGTGGGTTCTCAAATGGTGGTTGCGGCTTGGTTATTACAACCACCATTCAACTGCCCCTCAATGCAGCTAGCCACCTGACTCGCAACCATGAGGCAGGGGCCGCTGGGCTTACCGGATGGTGCCGAGGGCAGTCGAATGGTTGTTGTGGCATGTGTTGCCAGCCGCCATTCGACTACCGTCGATGGAGTGGACTGCTAGCTGAGGCGTTCGATGATGGTGGCGTTAGCGGTGCCGCCGCCCTCGCAGATGGTGAGCAGGCCGTAGCGGCCGTTGCGGCGTTCCAGCTCGTTCAGCAGGGTGGCGAAAAGTTTTGCGCCGGTGGCGCCGAGCGGATGGCCGAGGGCGATCGCACCACCGTTGACATTCACCTTCTCCGGGTCCGCACCAGTCTCGCGCAGCCAGGCGAGCACGACCGGGGCGAAAGCCTCGTTGATCTCGACGACATCGATATCGTCGATGGTCAGACCGGTCTTCTCCAGCGCCCACTTGGTGGCCGGAATCGGGCCGGTGAGCATCATGATCGGGTCGGCGCCGCGGGCGCTCACGTGGTGGATGCGGGCGCGCGGGCGCAATCCGTATTCCGCGACAGCCCATTCGGAGGCGAGCAGGGTCGCGCTCGCGCCGTCGGAGATCTGGCTGGCGATCGCGGCGGTCAGCGTGCTGCCCTCGACGAGAACAGGCAGCGACGCCATTTTCTCGAGCGAGGTCTCGCGTGGACCCTGGTCGATCCAGAAATCACCGACCGGCACGATCTCGCCGTCGAAGCGGCCGTTCTTGATGGCATCGCGAGCGCGCTCATGGCTGCGCAATGCCCAGCGCTCCATCTCTTCTCGGCTGATATCCCACTTGTCGGCGATCAGCTGCGCGCCGTTGAACTGTGAAACCTCGGCGGTGCCATAGCGATGGTCCCAGCCGTGCGCACCGACGAAGGGTGCGTCGAAACCATATTCCTTGCCGGCCAACATGGCTGCCGAGATCGGGATGGCGCTCATATTCTGCACACCACCTGCGACGATCACCTCGGCGGTGCCGCTCATAATCGCCTGCGCACCGAAATTGATGGCCTGCTGGGAAGATCCGCACTGCCGGTCGACAGTGACACCCGGAACTTCCTCCGGATAACCGGCGGCCAGCCACATCGTGCGGCCGATATTGCCCGCCTGCGGACCGATATTGTCCACACAGCCGACGATCACATCGTCGACCACCGCCGGATCGATGGGGTTGCGATCCAGCAGCCCACGCAATGCGGCCGCGCCGAGATCGGCCGGATGCACCGCGGCCAGTGCGCCATTGCGCTTGCCGACCGGGGTGCGCACCGCGTCGATCACATAGGCATCCCGCAGCGGGGCGTACGGGCGGCGAGCGGATGGTGCTGACATGGAGAACTCCTACTTGGTGTTGCCCGGCGGCAGCGACGGGCCCGGAGGCGGTAGCTCGCGTAACCACGGAGGGTCCACGACCGCCGAGATCGACTAAGGCACGGTTAGACCGTCGAGCACGATGGTCAGGTACTGCTTGGCGAGGTTCTCGACGGTGATCGAGCCGCCGGGCTCGTACCACCGCACCGCAACCCACACCGTGTCCCGGAGGAACCGGTAGGCCAATTCGACGTCGAGTTCCGGCCGGAAGCTGCCGTCCTCGACGCCGTTGGTCAACACCCGGTGCCACAGCTCGCGGAATTCGCGGTTGTAGTCGGCGATATAGGTGAACCGCTCCGAATCACGCAGGCGCTTGGCCTCGGCCTGATAGATCGCCACCGCGGCGTGCGAACGGTCGAATGATTCGTAGGACGCGATCACCAAGGCTTCCAAGGTATCTCGCGAACTGAGCCCGGCGGTCACGATCTCCCGATACCGCCCGAACAGATCGTCGAGGAAGCCGCGCAGGATCTCGTCGACCATCGACTCCTTGGAATCGAAGTGGTGATACAGGCTCCCCGATAGAATCCCGGCCGCATCGGCGATATCACGCACGGTGGTCGCACGCAGTCCGCGCTCGGCGAACAGTTGGGCCGCCAGTGCGAGCAATTCATTGCGCCGTGCTGATTTCGAGGCGTCTGGTGCGGTCACACGGCTCATAATACAACCAAGCATTTGCTTGGTCTAGCGGCGGCTGGTCCGCCTCCCCGAATCTTCAGGCGCCAGACTCGACCTCCGCGAGACCAGCACTGGCGAGCAGCGGTATTCAGTGGAGTTCAGTTAGCCCGACGACTCACCCCATGTGCTAGCCAAATCAGTCCTTCGGGAGGCATCAGCGCATCGAATAGCGCAGTGGTGAAGACACCGACAGGTCCGCCAGCAGTCGATCGCAGATGACGACCGGGGAAACGCCCGCCCGCGCCATCCGCGCCACCAGCGCGAGTCTGCGTTCACAGCTGTCCCATTCGACGGTCAGCGGGCCGCGATCCGGGCCCGCGTCGACAGTGGCCATGACACGCGGTGGACCGAAGGGGACCTGCTCCTCGATGAGTTTGAGGATCATGCCGCGCTGCCAGGCCCGGTAGGTATCCATATCCGCGCCGACGACAAGCTTGTCCGTGGCCGCGCACAGGCCCTGGGCGATCTCGTCGGCGAGTGCCCCGCGATCGAAGCGGTACTTGCGGCATTTGCGAATGACGTCGAGCAGATCCGCTCGCACCTCACACAACAGCGCCGTCTGCCGCCGCCGTCTACGGTCCTGCTCGGATCCGAGCAATGCGGCACCGAGCCCGATGCGGCAGGCACGTTCGTAATCGCGCGCCATATCGGCACGCAACGCACCGCGCGGATCGCGAGCGACCTCGGATTCGTCGATCGCGTATTGCTCGAGAATCTGAGCGGCCCGGGTCGCGGTCGTGCGCTCAGAGGTGTGGTTCATGAGTTCGGCACCGAAGGTAAGCGCGGCGAGCACCATGCTGTCCAGCCGTCGCCTGGCCAGCACGACTTCGCGCACCAATTCGAGTTCCAGTTGTTCGCGGGCCTGTGGGCGATCCAGCCCCATAGCCATCGCCCCTTAGGGAAGTACGAGATTCGGCCACCCCCAGCATTGCACACCCGGACACCCTGCGTCCCGGCCTTTTTACCTGATCAGGCTGTGTTTGATGGCCGCGCCTGCGGCGCGGCGGGTTCGCGGCCCCCTGGTGTCTCGCGTCCGAGCCGTCGAGACTCGCGCCTGCGGCGCATGCGCTTCGACG
>NZ_JBFANH010000041.1:0-61287 GCF_040674755.1 Nocardia sp. NPDC049737
GGCATGCGCTCGTACAGGTCGATGCTCACCTCGGCATCGGACTTCATCAACGCGTCGGCGGCGTAGATACCGGCCGGGCCCGCGCCCACGATCGCGATCCGAAGCGGGCGGGGCCCTGTGTGTGCGTCAGGCCCGGAGGAGGCAGCTCGGCGCGCACCGCTAGTCGACTCAGCACTGTGTTCGGTCATCTCTTACGCGCACCCTTATGGTCGAAATAATTGACGGCGTCAGTCTTAGCTTAGGCTAACTTGACGCACCCTCTCGATCGCATCTGCCGATGCGAACAGGCGGCCATCTCGGCTATGACAGCAGGCCGCAATGTCGCGATTCTATCGGTGGCATAGCGCGCACCCTGCGGCGGTGCGTACACCGGGTGTTTGCGGCCCCGGCCCACCTACCGTGACTACCCGCTCTGCGGACATCTATCAAATCCTCGCGTCGCGGGTATCGGGGCCCGGCGCGGGGCCGAGTGCCGGATACCGCCGTCCACCAGGGATGATCGACCCATGACAGAGCAGCATGGCACCGATGAAGAACCCGTAATCGAGGTCGATCAGACCGATCGTCGCTCCATCGCGCCATTCATCGCGGCCGCCGTATTCGCCGCTGTCGTGCTGCTCGCGATCGTGCTCGGAGCGGTGCTTTCGCCCGCTGAGAAAAATGTCACAGAATCGGACAAGATCGCGGCCGCGGTGCAGCGCTACGCGGAAGCACGCGCCACCACCGACAACACACCCCCGCCGGGCGTGGCCTGTCAAGGATTCGACGAGAGCAAGACGCCACTCGCAGGGCAGTTCGGCGGGGCCGCGGCCGGAAAGTCGATCAAGGTCACCAAGATTGAGAATTCGATGGTCGACGGCGATAAGGCCAAGGCGACGGTGACCATCGCGGTCGACGGCCGGGAGACCCCGGCAACCTGGAATCTGACCCGTTCCCAAGACCGCTGGATCGTCTGCGGTTGATTACTTATGCGCGGCGCGAACTGGGGTTTGACACGGCGGCACCTGCCCAGGCAATCTCATTTTCAGGTCATGAGTACCAGCGCCAAGCCCCGGCTGGCTGGTCGGCAACCCTCCTCCGCGGTGGGGTGCTCCGGGTGACGACCTGGCCGCGCACCGAAACCCAGGTGCGGCAAGCGTGGATTCACAGGAGGATCGCATGACATATGCCGGTGACATCACCCCACAGCAGGCGTGGGAGTTATTGCAGGACAACCCCGAAGCCGTCTTGGTAGACGTGCGCACCGAGGCCGAATGGCGTTTCGTCGGTGTGCCGGATACGAGTTCGATCGACCGGCCGACGGTGCTGATCGAATGGGTCGACAGCAACGGCGCCCGCAACGGTGAGTTCGTCGAGCAGCTGACCAACGCGCTGGAGGGTCGCGATCCGGCGGCGCCCGTCGTCTTTCTCTGTCGCTCCGGACAGCGTTCGATTGGTGCGGCGGTGGCCGCTACCGGGGCCGGTATCGCCCCGTCGTTCAATGTGCTGGAGGGCTTCGAGGGCCCGATCGACGAGTTCGGACATCGCGGCGGCGCCGGCTGGCGCGCCATCGGCCTGCCGTGGCGGCAGTCATGATCACTGGTGGTGCGTTCGACAAGCCCCTGCCCGAAGGTGTCGGTCCCGCGACGCTCGGCGTGCGAGGTGGCCTGCGCCGCTCGGGATTCGAGGAAACCGCCGAGGCGCTGTATCTGTCCTCCGGATTCGTCTATGAGAGCGCCGAGGCGGCCGAGGCCGCATTCACCGGCGAAATCGAGCATTTCGTCTACTCCCGCTACGGCAACCCGACCGTCGCCATGTTCGAGGAGCGGCTGCGTCTGATCGACGGCGCCGAAGCATGTTTCGCGACCGCGAGCGGTATGTCCGCCGTATTCACCGCGCTCGGTGCCCTTTTGGGCGCCGGTGATCGACTTGTGGCCGCACGCAGCCTGTTCGGCTCGTGCTTCGTGGTGTGCAACGAGATTCTGCCGCGCTGGGGTGTGGAGACGGTTTTCGTCGACGGTGATGATCTGGATCAGTGGGAGCAGGCGCTTTCGGTGCCGACCCAGGCCGTCTTCTTCGAGACACCGGCCAATCCGATGCAGACGCTGGTCGACGTGCGCCGGGTGACCGAGCTCGCGCATGCCGCTGGCGCGAAAGTGGTGCTGGACAACGTCTTTGCCACGCCGCTGCTGCAGCGCGGTTTCGAACTCGGTGCCGATGTACTGGTGTATTCGGGCACCAAGCACATAGATGGTCAGGGCCGGGTGCTCGGTGGTGCGATCCTCGGCGCCCAGGACTACATCGACGGTCCGGTGAAAACCCTTATGCGCCATACCGGTCCGGCGTTGAGCCCGTTCAACGCATGGACCCTGCTCAAGGGTTTGGAGACCATGCCGCTGCGCGTGCGTCACTCGACCGAATCCGCCCTGCGCATCGCGCGCTTCCTCGAGAGCAACAAATCCGTTTCGTGGGTGCGCTACCCGTACCTCGAGTCGCATCCGCAGCACGACCTGGCGACCAGCCAGATGAGCGGTGGCGGCACCGTGGTCACTTTCGAACTGAACGCATCCGAGGACGAGGCCAAGAAGCGCGCCTTCGAGGTGCTCAACCGCCTGCGCATCGTCGATATCTCCAATAACCTCGGCGACTCCAAAACCCTCATCACCCATCCCGCCACCACAACCCACCGCGCCATGGGCCCTGAAGGCCGCGCCACCATCGGCCTCTCCGATGGCGTCGTCCGCATCTCGGTGGGGCTCGAGGATGTCGAGGATTTGCTGAGCGATTTGGATTACGCCCTGAGCTAGAGCTCATGTCACCGACCTCGCCGGACCAAGTTCGGCACGGCGGCATCGGCGACCACGACCAAGACGGCAATCACGCGTCCGGGATGCTCGAAGGCATCGCTCGGCCGGTGATCTCGGTGCCCGGCGGAATCATCTGTGCGCGTGCGGCTTGCAATCGCTCGCGTTCGGCCGGGCTCATCGCCGCGAAGGCCGCCTCCCGCCGTTTCGTCAAAGCCGCAAGCTCTTCCGAACTCAACTGCCGCGCATATTCTTCGCGCTGCCGCGTCAGCCGGGCGAACTCTTCCGGGGTCAGTGGTTGGTTCATCGTGATGGTCTCCTCGATCAATCGCAGGAATTGCGACGTCGATGGCTCGACCGCGTGGTCGAGGCCGTCGAGCACATCGAGCAGGCGGTCCCGCAGTCCGGTGGCCCGGGTGATGCGGTCCTCGACCAACGCCAACTCCTGCCTTACCAGCTCGCGTGGGTCCTGATCGGGTTCTGCGCGGAGGACGGCCGCGATGTCCTCGAGCCGAAACCCGAAGCCCCGCAACGCCACAATGCGATGCAGCCGCCGGACATCGTCCCGGGTATAGCACCGGCGCCCGCCCGATGTTCGCGACGACGGCACCAATAGCGCGAGCCGGTCGTAATGGTGCAGCGTCCGCACCGTCACGCCGGTCTCCCGGGCCAACTCTCCGACCCGCCATACCCGCTCGGTCAACGCGCCCTCCTGTCGACGTGCACCACCCACGCTAAAACCTGACGTTACGTCGGGTTCAAGTGTTGTTTCGATCACGGCTCGGGAGTTGCTGCCGTTGGGCCGCAGGCGATGTCGTGGAAGGCTTCGCGGAGCAGGGCGGTGATGCGCTCGGGCGGAGCGTCGCGTAGTCCGTCCAGCTGGAGTAGGTGTCGACCGATGACGGTGCCGATGGTGATCGCGCCGATCAGCCCGGCACGCAGGTCCGCGTCGTCGTCGGTGAGGTGCTGGGCGGCTTGCCTCTGCCGGCACACCATGGCGAGCTGTACTTCGGCGGCGGCGTCGGGATGGGTGAACATGGAACGGATCGCGGCGAGTGCGTCGGTGGGGTGCTGGGCGAGTTTGTTTTCGAGCGCTGCTAGCAGTTGCTCGGCCGCCTCTTCGGGCGTGCCGGTGACCAGGTCTTCCTGTTCGAAACCGGAGGCCTGGGCGAAGAGATTGTCTTTCGACCCGAAATAGCGCATCACCAGTCCGGGATCGGCCTGCGCCTCGGCGGCGATGGCACGGATGGTGGCCCGGTCGTAGCCGACCTCCGCGAACAGCCGCTTGGCCGCATCAAGGATCCGGGATTGTGTGCTCTGCCGTTGCTCGGCGCGGCTGCGAGGGCGGGAGTTCATGGGCTCAGTCTACGGACGTTGACCCAAGTCAACTGCCATGCTAGCTTTCGGTCTACAACCGTTGACCGAAAGAGGATCATCATGTGGCACACAATTCTGTTGTCCGCACTCGCCGGACTGTTCGGCGCGAATGCGGTACCGCATTTCGTCAAAGGCATGATCGGCGAACAATTTCCGAATGTGTGGGGTAACGATCCACTGCGCAATGCGGTGGCGGGCACGTTCGGACTCGCGCTCGCGGCCGTGATCGGATACTGGGCTGACCTGCCCGCACATGCTTACGCGGGTATCGGCGCAGCTTTGGTCGGCGCACTGCTGATGGCGGTATTCCACGGCCGCGGTGGGGCTTATCGACTCAACTCCACCTTGGGGCTCGCGAACCCGTCTCGGGTATAGCTTCGGCGTTATTGTCATACTGTCAATACAGCCTCGGGTCGCTCCCGGGGAGCGCTGGATCAACGACGAACCGAGGTAGGGCGTGAGCACACCAACCACCGCCAAGCAGGGCCCGCTCGCGGGCATCAGGGTCATCGAGCTGGCTGGTATCGGCCCCGGTCCGCATGCGGCGCTGCTGCTGGCCGACCTCGGCGCCGATGTGGTGCGGGTCCAGCGCCCCAATATGCTGCCCGGCTTCATGGAGCGCCCGCAGTGGCGCGGGCGCACCATCGTCGAGGCGAACCTGAAGGATCCGGCGGATATCGAGAAGGTGCTCACACTCGCCGAGAAGGCCGACGTGCTGCTCGAGGGCTTCCGACCCGGCGTCACCGAGCGCATGGGCCTCGGCCCGGATGCCGTGCTCGCGCGCAACCCGCGGTTGGTCTACGGCCGGATGACCGGCTGGGGTCAGCACGGTCCGCTGGCCGATCGCGCCGGACACGACATCAACTACATTTCGCTGACCGGTGTGCTGCACGCCATCGGCCGCAAGGGCGAGCGTCCGGTGCCGCCGCTGAATATGGTCGGCGACTTCGGTGGCGGCTCGATGTTCCTGGTATTCGGCATTCTCGCGGCCCTGGTCGAGCGACAGAGTTCCGGTAAGGGGCAGGTCATCGATTCGGCGATGATCGATGGGGCACTTGCCCTTTCGCACATGATCTGGGGTATGCGCGGTGTGGGCCTGTGGTCGGATGAGCGCGGCACCAACCTGCTCGATACCGGGATGTCGTTCTACGACACCTACGAAACCTCGGACGAAAAGTACATGGCGGTCGGGGCGATCGAGCCACAGTTCTACGCGGAACTGTTGCAGGGCTTGGAAATCGATCCCGAAGGTCTTCCGGCGCAGCTCGATCCGAATGGTCAGGATCAGCTGAAGAAGGTGTTCACGGAGAAGTTCAAGACCAAGACCCGGGACGAGTGGGCCGCGATCTTCGACGGCACCGATGCGTGCACGACACCGGTGTTGACCTTCACTGAGGCAGAACAGAATCCGCACATTGTCGCGCGCACCGGGTTGATCGAGATCGACGGTGTCGTCCAGCATGCGCCGGCTCCCCGCTTCTCCCGCACCCCCGCAAGTACGCCCACCCCGCCGCCAAGCGAGGCGACGCCGATCGAATCCATCTGGGCGGACTGACACCTCGTCGCCAGCGCCCTCCGCGGCGCACTCCAACTGCTCCCGCGCACTGATTCACGCGCCGCGCATATTTTCGCCAGCGAATTCGTGCGCGCCACGGGAATTCGTGCGCGCCACGGGAATTCGTGCGCACCGCGAGATACGTGCACGCCCGGGGCAGGAGGGGCGGAGCGTCTACGCTAGTTGCGGGTCCACTCGGGCTGGGCGAAGTGTGCGATGCGGGCGGCGTCGGCAGCCCGGCCGAGTAGTACGACTTCGCGGAACTGCCAGAGCATCGCACCGGTCGGTGCGTGGATGGTCATGTTTTCGGCGAGGCGCATCTGTAGTAGACCAGGGCCGTCGTAGGCGACCGAAGGAGCATCGACGCGCAGATCCTTTTGTCGCACAGCATCTTTGGGATGGACCCAATGTGGGACATCGTCGGCGGCGAGCCGGGCGAGATGCACTTGATGAACCGAGTGGACCTCGTCCGGACTGGGCCGCAGTCCGGATGCGTCGGTGAGAGCCGCCACGATCGGAGTGATGACGAAGCCCGATGCTGCGGGGAAGTCGTCGAGCCTGCCGAGTAGATCGGCCGAGCTTGCGGACAGTCCGAGTTCCTCGTGCAACTCGCGTAGCGCCGCCTGCTCAACGGTTTCCCCGTCGTCGACCCGACCACCCGGGAGCGCCCATTGCCCGGCATTGCGCCCGCGATACGCGCGTTTGATGACCAGCACCGACGTCGGACCGTCCACTGCCACCACGCACAACAACACCGCCGCCCGACGAATACCCGGCGCATCGGCTACCTCGGTATGCGGGAACTCGCCCAACCGTGCACGCGCAAGCACACGGAAGTCATCAACATTCTCAGGAACACTCGGTCCCGCATCAGGTCCCATACCGTCGATCATGCCCCACATCACCGCTCGGCTCCCGGTCACTACCTCGCCTACCGTATACCTTGCGCGAGATAGCCATTCGCTATGCGAGCGGTTATCAGTAACAGGTGAGGGGCTGGAGGGGGTCGGCGGCGCGGGGAGTGAGGGCTTCGTAGGCGGCGGCGATGGACTTCACCGCCAGGCGCAGTTCCGGCTCGGGGTGGGTGAAGGGCAGTCGGATGAAGCGTTCGAAGGCACCCTGGACACCGAATCTCGGTCCGGCGGCGAGCAATACACCGTGGCTGGGGGCGGTTGCGGCCAGTGCCGTCGAGACCGGAGCCGGTAGCTGCGCCCAGACCGACATGCCGCCGTCGCCGACAATCGTGCGCCAGTCCGGGAGCTCTTCGCCGAGCGTGGCGAGCAGGGCCGCACGCTGGGCGCGCAGTTGGTCGCGACGGCGAGTGAGGATGGTGCCGGCATTCTCCAGCAGGTGGATGGTGGCCAACTGATCCATGACGGGCGTGCCGAGGTCAACGGTGGAGCGGATGCCGAGCAGCTTCGTGATCAGTGTTTGGTTTGTGCGTATCCAGCCGACGCGCAGACCACCCCAGAAGGATTTCGAGGCCGAGCCGATGGTGATGATCTCGCTGCCCTTG
The DNA here is from genome assembly GCF_040674755.1 of Nocardia sp. NPDC049737. Classification (NCBI taxonomy): domain Bacteria; kingdom Bacillati; phylum Actinomycetota; class Actinomycetes; order Mycobacteriales; family Nocardiaceae; genus Nocardia; species Nocardia sp. NPDC049737. The sequence continues at coordinate 7,232 of NZ_JBFANH010000041.1, forward strand.
GCAAAGGCCGCGACCGGCGGGGGCGCGGTCCGGTCAGTCAGACTCAGGTCCACCATCGACTCGTCGATCACCACGGTCATCCGGGTTTCGCGGGCGATGGCGGTCAGTTCGGAGCGGCCGTCGGCGTCGAGCAGCAGGCCGGTCGGGTTGTTGAAGTCCGGCACCAGGTAGGCCAGGGTGGCCGCGGTTTGCCGTGCGGCACTGCGGATTCCGTCGAGATCCCAGCCGGACTCCGGGGTTTCGGGACGCAGCGGCACCGGCACCGGGCGGGCGCCGACATCGCGGATCGCCTCGATGGCATTCGGGTAGGTCGGGTGGTCGATGAGCACGCGGGCCGCGGGCGCGGTGAGCACATTGAGCAGCAGGCGCAGGCCGTGCTGGGCACCCAGGGTGACCAGGATCTGGTCGGGTTCGGTGGGCAGGCCGCGCTCGGTGTAGCGGCGGGCCAGTGCCTCGCGCAGCGCGAGCACACCGACCGGATCCATGCCGTGCGTGCCGAGGTAGGCCGGAAGGCCTTGCAGTGCAACGGAGTACGCCTCTTGCATCTCGAGCGGCGCAGCCATGGCGGCATAGGTCATATCAATGGTCGGCAGTTCCGGTTGCGCCATCATCGCGAGAATGCTGCGGGCCGGTTTGGTGCCGTCGTGCTGCACGTCGCGTGGGAGGGCGACGGTGCTGCGTGAGCCCTGGCGGCTGATCAGATAGCCATGTTCGCGCAGCAGGCTGTAGGTGGAGGTAATGGTCGTGCGACTGACGCCGAGGGTCGCGGCGAGGTCGCGCTCGCTGGGCAATGCGACGCCGAGCGGTGCGCGGCCGTCGTGGATGAGCAGGCGGATACCTTCGGCGAGAGCCAGATAGGCCGGACGCGTCGACCGGCGCTCCCCCGGTTCGCCGTTCTCATCCGCACTGCGCCAACTGCCCAGATCGCGGGCAATGCTGGCGGCACCGATAACTCTCGTCGACATAAAGTCCAGTATTAGCCAAGTGGATATTTAATGGCAAGGCCAGTGCGCGCACGCTGACTTCTATGACCGCCCTCGCCGCCCTGCTCGTCGTCGCCGCCTTCGGCTATCTCATCCATCGGTTCGCACCGCGACGCCCGAGCGAGGCCTTCCGCCTCGAACGGTTCCACGCGCCGGGACCACTGACCGACCGGTCGCCGTCTTACTACGAAAACCAGCGCCAATACGCGGATCTCGCGGCGATCTACGGACGCAATGATGTGCCGGATCCGGATGCTTCGGCCCTCGCGCATCCGCAGCGCCGGATCTCGAACGCGAGTTGCGGAGCAGTGAAGCCGACCATCGGTGGCGTCCAGGCCAGTTTTTGAGAACTGGACTTGACTGCTCGAGGATGTCGGACCCGAAGTGCACACTGACCGTATGAGTGCTTCCGCTCGCCCGGTCACCGGGTCGGCGCTGTTCGAAACCGCGATCGGCACCTGCGCGATCGCCTGGACCGAGGACTCCGTATTCCGATTCGGACTGCCGGAGGCGAGCCCTGCCACGACGCGGACCCGGATCATGCGTCGCAGCAGCCGAATTCCGGACTCCGAGGAAATTCCGGAGGTCGAACCAACCGGCCCGATAGCCGATGCCATCGTCCGCATCCAGGCCCACCTCGCTGGCGAACTCGACAATCTGCGCTGGATTCCGGTGAGCACCAATGGAATTCCGGAATTCCACCGTGCCGTCTACGAAGTGACCCGCGCCATCGATCCGGGCCACACCCTCAGCTACGGCCAGGTCGCCGACCGCATCGGCGCACCGGGTGCGGCCCAAGCCGTCGGACAGGCCCTCGGGCGCAACCCGATCCCCCTGATCATCCCCTGCCACCGAGTCTTGGCCGCCGACCACGCCCTCACCGGCTTCTCCGCCCCTGGCGGCATCACCACCAAACAACGCCTCCTGGAAATCGAACGCACCCCCGGCTTCGGCGAACCCACCCTCTTCTGACCCAGCGACCGGCTGTCTGCGTCGAGTTTGGAGTTCTGCTACTCCGTGCGGTCTGCTGCCGACCAGGCAGTAGACCGTCGAGCACATACGAATGCCGTCCCGATCGACGAAACCATCGATTATCACGCCCTCGCCGCATCTAGTGACCGGGTCCCGGGAGTAGGCCGATCGGGCATAGTCGGGGAATGACCGATAAACGACCGCCGCTTGCCGTCGCACTCGATCTGGAACCGCATCCGGAGGGTGGATGGTATCGGCAAACCTGGCGTAGTGCGGTGGAATTCACGCCGGAGGGGTATCCGGGGCCGCGGGCGAGTGCGACCGGGATCTACTTTTTGCTGATGCCCGGTGAGCGGTCAGCACCGCATACGGTGCGCTCGGATGAGCTGTGGTTGTGGCATCGGGGTGGGCCGCTGGTGCTCGACATCGGGGGCGAGGAGCTTGTCCTCGGGCCCGATGTCGAGCACGGGCAGGTATTGCAGGCCGTGGTGCCGGGCGGGGTCAGTCAGGCCGCGCGGCCGGCAGGTAATGAGTACGTGCTGGTCAGCTGCATAGTCGCGCCGGGATTCGACTTCGCGGATTTCCGACTCGACTGATTCGGCGAGCGGCACACCCGGCTACTCGCGGACTTCCAACACACCCTCGTCGACGGCCCATTTGATCGTCTTCTCCAGTTGCGCACAGGTTTCCGGACGCCCCGGCCCGTGACCCTCCGCGCTCAGTCGGGCGAAAACCGGGCAACGCGCGGCCGGATTCTCGGTCCACTGCACCGAGGTCTGGTGCGAGGAACTCTTGCGCACCAGCACCTCGCTCTGGCAGGACTGACACCGCAGCGGTGTCAGTCCCTCCTCCAGATAGCGCTGTTTGTCGACGACGGTCTGGGCCCGCACTTCGGCCCGCCGCGCCGGTTGGTCGGCGAAGTCGGGTGCTTTCGCCCAGGTTGGCGCCATCAGACTCCTGCTTCCGCTTCCGTTTCCCGCTTGCGCCGCAGATTCTCGGCGACCTCCGCCTCCCACGCCTCATTCGCCTTGGTGGTATCCACCTCGAATTCGAAGCGCTGGGTCATCTTGTCGGTCACATCGGCCAGATCCACATAGAACTGGTCGTACCAGCGACGCAGCTGGTAGACCGGACCGTCCTCCTCGCACAGCAGCGGATTGTCGACCTTGGACTTGTGCTTCCAGATCTCGACATCCTGCAGGAATCCGACGCTGATGCCTTCGGTCATCTTCGCGGCCAACTTATCGGCCACCTCACCGTCGACGCCCTTCGGCTTCTCCAGCGAGACACCCCACTGCAGCACGAACGAATCCTGCGTCACCGGGTAGTGGCAGTTGATCAGGACGCTCTTCACCTCGTATCCGCTGTAGATATTGACCAGCGGGTTGATCATGTAAGAGGGCCCGAAATACGACGCCTCCGACTTCAGCAGGGTGTCGCCGCCGTACTTGGAGGCCATGCCGATATCGGGACGACCCTTGGTCTCCAGGAACTGGGTGGCGATATGCCCCTCGAAGACATTCTTGAAGTACGTCGGGAAGGCGAAGTGGATATAGAAGAAGTGAGCCATATCCACCACGTTGTCGATGATCTCGCGGCAGTTCGCGCCCTCGATCAGCAGGGAGTTCCAGGTCCATTCGGTCCACCCGCTGTCGAGCTGTTCGCTCGGGTTGCCGTCCGCGTCGGTGTACGGGCCGACGATGTGCGGAATGGTCACCTCCGGCGGCGGCTGGCTGCCCTCGATGTCGTGCCAGACGAACAACTGGCCGTTGCGCTCGAGCGTGGTCCATTTGCGGGTCCGTGCCAGCGGCGGCACGCGCCGCGCATAGGGAATCGCGGTGCATTTGCCACTGGTACCGGACCAGCGCCAGTCGTGGAACGGGCAGGCGATATCGCCGTCCTTGACCTCACCCATGGTCAGGTCGCCACCCATATGCCTGCAGTAGGCGTCCAGCACCCGGAGTTCGTCATTGCTGTCGACCCAGACGACGAGCTTGGTTCCGAACACCTCGACCGCATGCGGCTTGCCGTCGCGGAACGACTTCGCCAATCCGAGGCAATGCCATCCCCGCGCATATCGGGTGGGCGCGGAGCCGACATCGAGCTCGCGGTGCTTACCCACCCCGTCGGCTGCGCCTCCTGCCATCCCCCTTCCCTTCGCACCGCTCCCCTGTGGGGTAACTGCCATCGCGATTCCTCCTCCTTCTGTACTAGAACACGTTACAAAAATGTCGCGTTCCACGCCAGCGATTCCGTCGACCACCTGCGAATCGGTGACGAATGCCCCTTATGGTCACCCGTTCTCGACAGAAATAAGAACCTGTTCTAGTCTCAGAGGCAAATGAGTACCGGTTACCAATCCGACCAGGCAGGAGCAGGTCCCGCGATGACGCAAGAAGTGACCGAACGGGTCGAAGCACTGTTGCCGACGCTGCGCGAGCGCGCGCAGGAGGCCGAGGACCTGCGGCGCATCCCCGACGAATCGATGAAGGCACTGCAGGAGACCGGCTTCTTCCGCCTGCTGCAGCCCAAGCAGTGGGGTGGCCACGCGGCCGACCCAGTCGTGTTCTACGACACGGTTCGCAAGCTCGCCAGCGCGTGCGGCTCCACCGGCTGGGTGGCGGGCATCGTCGGCGTGCACAACTGGCACCTCGCATTGTTCGACCAGCAGGCGCAGGAGGATGTGTGGGGCGAGGACAACGAGGTCCGGATCTCCTCGTCGTACGCTCCGATGGGCGCGGGCACGGTCGTCGACGGCGGCTATCTCGTCAAGGGCGCGTGGGCCTGGTCCTCGGGCTCGGATCACGCTACCTGGGCGGTGCTCGGCGGTCCGGTGATCAAGGACGGTAAGCCGGTCGACTTCGGCAGCTTCCTGATCCCGCGCACCGACTACCGCATCGATGATGTGTGGAATGTGGTCGGCCTGCGCGGCACCGGATCCAATACCGTTGTGGTGGAGGATGTTTTCGTGCCGAAGCATCGGTTCCTGAGTTTCCGGGCGATGAGCGAGCTGAAATCCCCCGGCCTGGAACAGAACACCGACCCGGTGTACAAGATGCCGTGGGGCACAATCCATCCCACGACAATCTCCACACCGATCGTCGGCATGGCCTACGGCGCGTACGCCGCTCATGTCGAGCATCAGGGTAAGCGGGTGCGCGCGGCCTACGCCGGCGAGAAGGCCAAGGACGATCCGTTCACCAAGGTGCGCGTCGCCGAGGCATCCAGCGATATCGATGCGGCTTGGCGTCAGCTGTCGGGCAATGTCGCCGACGAATACGCACTGCTGGCGGCGGGCAAGGAGATTCCATTCGATCTGCGTGTGCGGGCCCGCCGGGACCAGGTGCGCGCGACCGGCCGGGCGATCGCTTCGATCGATAAGCTCTTCGAGGCCTCCGGCGCCACCGCACTCGCGAACGGCACTCCGCTGCAACGCTTCTGGCGTGACGCGCACGCCGGGCGGGTACACGCGGCCAACGATCCCGAGCGCGCCTATGTCATGTACGGCACGCACGAATTCGGGCTTCCGGTTACCGACGGCATGGTCTAGTCGTGGCCGAGCGCAGCGAGGGCACCATGAACACAGCACTAGCAGTCGCAGCGGAACCGAGCGCCGGCGAGGCGCAGCTGTGACTGCGACGACCGAACTCACCTACGAATCGACCTCGCGATACGCGCAGGTGCGGCCCGATCTGCGCCTGCACTATCACGAGGCTGGAGTGGGCAACGGCCCGACGATCGTGCTGCTGCACGGCGGCGGGCCCGGCGCCTCCTCGTGGTCCAACTTCGCCCGCAATATCCCGGTGCTGGCACGCGAGTTCCATGTGCTCGCCGTGGATCAGCCGGGCTTCGGGCTCTCGGATAAGCCCACCGAGCATCCGCAGTATTTCGTGCACAGCGCCTCCGCGCTGAAGGATCTGCTGGATGCGCTGGAGATCACCGGACGCGTGCACCTGCTGGGCAATTCGCTCGGCGGCGGTACCGCGGTGCGCTTCGCGCTGGACTATCCGGGTCGGGCAGGCAAGCTGGTACTGATGGGTCCGGGTGGGTTGAGTGTCAACCTGTTCGCACCGGATCCGACCGAGGGTGTGAAGAACCTCGCGAAGTTCAATTATGAGCCGACCAGGGCGAACCTGGAGGCATTCTTGCGGATCATGGTCTTCGATCAGTCGCTGATCACCGACGAACTGATCGATGAGCGCTTCGCCTCGGCGAGCACGCCCGAGGCGCTGGCCGCGACCAGGGCGATGGGAAAGTCCTTCGCCGGAGCCGATTTCGAGCAGGGCATGATCTGGCGCGACGCCTATAAGCTGCGCCAGCCGGTGCTGCTCATCTGGGGCCGGGAAGATCGGGTGAATCCACTCGACGGCGCACTGGTCGCGACGAAGATGATTCCACGGGTGCAGCTGCACGTCTTCGGCGGTTGCGGGCACTGGGCCCAGCTGGAGAAATTCGACGAATTCAACCGGCTGGCAACGGATTTCCTTGCCGGTGTGAAGGAGAAGTGATGGGCATTCGATCACTGGCGTATCTGCGCATCGAGGCCACCGATATGGCCGCCTGGCGTGAATACGGGCTCAAGGTGCTCGGCATGATCGAGGGCAAGGGCAGCAACCCCGAGGCCCTGTATCTGCGCATGGACGACTTCCCGGCTCGGCTCGTCATCTCGCCGGGCGAGAAGGATCAGCTACAGGTCTCCGGCTGGGAGACGGCCAATGCCGCTGAGCTGCAAGATATTCGGGACCGACTGGACGCCGCCGGAGTGCCGTTCAAGGAGGGCACCGCACAGGAGAAGGCCGATCGCCGGGTCTACGAGTTGATCTCGTTCGAGGATCCCTCGGGCAATACCCTCGAGGCGTTTCACGGTGCGGCACTGGAACATCGGCGCGTGGTCAGCCCATACGGACACCGATTCGTCACGGGCGAACAGGGACTCGGGCATGTGGTGCTCAGTACCTCCGACGATGCGGCGGCGCTGACCTTCTACCGCGATGTGCTCGGCTTCCGGCTGCGCGATTCGATGCGGCTGCCACCGCAGATGGTCGGGCGGCCCGCCGACGGTGAACCGGCCTGGTTACGCTTCTTCGGCTGCAACCCGCGCCACCATTCACTGGCCTTCCTGCCCATGCCCACCCCGAGCGGCATCGTGCACCTGATGCTCGAGGTGGAGGGCTCCGACGACGTCGGGCTCTGCCTGGATCGCGCACTGCGCAAGAAGGTGAAGATGTCGGCGACGCTGGGTCGGCACGTCAACGACAAGATGCTGTCCTTCTATATGAAGACACCGGGCGGATTCGACGTCGAATTCGGTTGTGAAGGTTTGGAAGTCGACGACGCCGACTGGATCGCACGGGAATCCACCGCGGTCAGCCTGTGGGGTCACGACTTCACGGTTGGACAGCGGCAGCCGTGAGCGAGCGGCAGCGACGATGACGACCGACGAATATCCCGCGATCGACGGGCGGCAGTTCCGAAATGTATTGGGGCAGTTCTGCACCGGCATCACGGTGATAACCACCTTCGATACCGACAGCGCCCCGATCGGGTTCGCCTGCCAATCCTTCGCCGCCCTGTCCCTGGACCCGCCCCTGGTGCTGTTCTGCCCGACCAAGACCTCCCGGTCCTGGGCGGCCATCGAACAATCCGGCGGCTTCTGTGTGAACGTCCTTGCCGAGGAACAGCAGCAACTGTGTGCCCGCTTCGGTTCCCGCGAACCCGATAAGTTCGCCGAAACCAACTGGCACACTTCGGACCTGGAGCTCCCGCTCCTGGACGACGCCTTGGCCACCATCCAGTGCAAGGTGGACAGCGTCGTCGACGGCGGCGATCACTACATCGTGATCGGCCGAGTGCTGGCCCTGTCGGAGTCGACCACCTCCGGCAGGCCGCTGTTGTTCTATCGCGGCCAGTACACCGCCATCGAACCGGATAAGACCGTCCCGGCTCCCTGGCGGCACGACCTGGAGCATTTCCTCACCACGACTACGCTGGACACCTGGTTGTAGAAAATATGGCCCCGCCCGGAATCGACCGGGTGGGGCCATATTTCATTCCGCGGCGCGAGTGCTACGGAAGGTTAGAGCGACCACGAAGGTGAGGGCGGCGATGACCACGGCACCGGCGAAGGCGGTGGTAATGCCGCTGACCAGTGCGTGGTGTGCCGAACCTCCGGCATCACGGGCGGCGGTGCCGAAGATGGTGACCAGAATGGCGAGGCCGAGGGAGGCACCGGTCTGCTGCAGCGTCTGCAGCGCGCCGCCCGCGGCACCGGCCTCGGTCGGTGCAACGCTCGACATGATGATCACATTGAGCGGCGAAAAGGCGAGGCCGATACCGCTTCCTATCAGAATCATTGCGATGAACAGCATCGGGAAGTATGCGGTGTCGACCGTCAGCCGGGTCAGCAGGACCAATCCGGCCGCCATCAGCAGCGTGCCGATTACCGTCACCGGTTTCGGACCGAAGCGCGGCAGCAGCCAGGGGATCAGCCGGATCATTGTGAACATCATCAGCGCGGTCGGCATAAATGCGAAACCTGTTGCCAGCGCACTCAATCCGCGCACTTCCTGGAGATACTGGGTGAGGAAGAAGAACATCGACATACCGGCCATCGGACCGAGGAACATATTGGCGTAGGCCGCGGCGCGATTGCGATCGACGAACAGCCGCAGCGGCAGCAGGGGCTGGGCCGTGCGCGCCTCGATGGTCAGAAACGCGGCGATCAGTGCCGCGCCGACAGCCAGCCAGATATCGGTGCCCGCATCGCTCCAGCCGTGTGATGCGGCGCTGATGAAGCCGTAGACCAACGCGGCCACACCGCCCGTCGAGGTGACCGCGCCGGGCAGGTCGAGGCGGGCGGGTTGCCCCCCGGCGGCGCGAGCGTCGGGCGCGGAGGCGGCAGCGGAGCGTAACCACGGAGAGACCCGCGAACGCCGCAAATCCGACCCAGCGTCCGGCAAGTAGCGCAGGGCGAACACTACGACAGCCAGGCCGAAAGGCACATTGATGAACAGCGCCGAGCGCCAGCTCAGCCATTCCGTCAGCAGGCCGCCGACGATGAGACCGATCGCGAAACCCGCACTGGACATGCCGGAGAACAGCGCGAGCACGCGCATCCGGGCCTTGGGTTCACTGAATGTGGTGGTCAGCAGCGCGAGGGTGCTTGGACCGGCCATCGCCCCGCCGATGCCCTGCACAACACGGGCGATGAGCAGCCAGGTGGCCGACGGTGCCAGCCCGCCAGCCAGCGAGGCCAGCGTGAACAGGGCAGTGCCGGCGATGAACAGGTTGCGGCGGCCGAACAGATCGCCCGCGCGGCCGCCGAGCAGCAGCAGACCGCCGAAGACCAGGGTGTAGGCGTTCATCACCCAGGACAGGTTGGTCGCGCTGAAGTGCAGGTCGGTGCGGATGCGCGGCAGCGCCACATTCATCACCGTGATGTCGAGGATGATCATCAATTGGCAGGTCAGCAGCGTGACCAGCACAATGCCGGGTCGCAGCCGACCGGCGCTGGAGATTGCGGGCACACGGGTGTCCGCGGACATGGTGGTGGACAAAGAACGCTCCATCGAATGGGACTCAAACGGAGGGAGCCTCCGCTTCCGATAGAGCTATCATATGGAGGGTTCCTCCACTTACGCAAGCCTATCTGGAGGGTCCTTCCGTTTTCCAGTGGAGGGAATATGGCAGCACCGTCGACGGGACGGCCGATGCGCGCGGACGCACGGCGCAACTATGAGCGGATCGTGACATCCGCTCAGCAGGCATTCGCCGAACAAGGCCCGGACACCCCGCTGGAAGAGATCGCCCGCCGCGCCGGTGTCGGTATCGGCACGCTCTACCGGCACTTTCCGAGCCGCGAGGTGCTGATCGAAGCCGTATACCGTTCCAGCATCGAGCAATTGAGCGCCCGTGCCCACGATCTGCTCGAAACCCATTCTGCCGCCGCGGCTTTCGAAACGTGGCTGCGCGAACAGGTGTACTGGGTGATGGCCAACCGCAGCCTGGCGACCACCATGAAGGCCGGTATGGACAAGGGTTCACCAACCTTCACCCTATGTCGATCGATGATCACCGATGCGGCGGCCGCGCTGCTGCAGGCGGCACAGGATTCGGGCGATATCCGTCGCGATATCGAGCCGCGCGATCTGCTCAGATTCGGCCACGGGATCGGGGTCGCCTGCGAAACGGTGCCCGAGGCCGCCGATCACATGTTGGATGTCACGCTGGACGGTATGCGCGCGCCGAACAGGTGATGGAAAGCCGAGGTGTCGATCCCCATCCCATTCGCATGGGACCAGCCGTTTTCAAGACGGTGACGGACGCCGGTCCGCATGACTTTCCGAGGTGAGGGTGGCGGAAAGACGAGGGCACGATCCCCAAGGCCGTTGGGCCTCGATTCGCTTAGCAAGCGATCCCAGACGCCCGTCTGGTTGACTTTCCTGGTCGTGCGCCCGGTAGGGATCGAACCTACGACCTTCGGATTAAGAGTCCGCAGCTCTACCAGCTGAGCTACAGGCGCATCGCGACCTCGACGGGAATCGAACCCGCGTCGTTCTGATCGACAATCAGAGTGCTCAACCAACAGAGCACGAGGCCAGGGATACCCGTTGAGAGAATTGAACTCCCATCTCCTCCGTATCAGAAAGGCGCTCTCAACCATTGAGCTAAACGGGTGTGACGCAGATCGGAATCGAACCGACGTGGTCCCTGAATGAAAGTCAGGTTGCCCATTCCAGCAGAGCAACTGCGCCGGAAATGAAGAAGGGCCGCTCCCCGGCATTCGCCCGGTGCGACCCTGTGACACTAGAGATCCATGTCATGGGCCGCACGCTGTATCGGACCGAATACTCTGGAACAGAGCACTTTCCAGGGCAGCATCGAACGAGCGCGTGCGCTCCTCGAATTTCGCCTTGGTGGTCATTACCGGGTCCTTCCCCTGAACTGCGATGTACTCAAGGTAGGCACGCCCCCACACGATCGCAACCGAATTAAATCGGCACCTCGAACCCTGAATCGGCTGTCGCACACGCATGGCCAGCACGCACAGGTTGCAGAGGCGGTTGCCGAATGCGCCGCCGGGCAGTCATTCCGTCACATCATCGCCACACTCGGGCGATCAAATCACTTCCGGCTGAGCATGATTGCGGGGCGGCCGTTGAAATAGCGGCACGACTTGTGTCAGGCCGAAATCCGCCACAATCGGCAACAGGCACTGCGCAGCTGGATATGCGAGGGACGCACCAGGCATGCGACGACGGGACGAGGTGCTGATGGTGGTGTGCGGCCAGCGGACTGGTGCTGATCGAATCGCAGCTGACACCGAGTGCATTATGGGAGCGATGTGCAGGAGGCGCTGTCCGGCAATTCCTCTGCGAGGAAGCCGCTCGGCGAGCTTGCGGATCCGGATATCGTGCAGCCCGAGCGGACTTTCCTTCGGTTCGAGCGCGAATGCCCGCTTACACGTCGAACAGCGCCGACCGCCGCGCTCCTTGCGCAACAGGTTGGCATTGCAATGCGGACAGATCACGAATCATGATCGCCGATTCCCCTACCCATCCGCGACCCCCGAATTCGAATGTTCACCTGCCGCATATCCAGTGGGTCCTCGCAGAACCGATAGAGCCTGTTGCCGAATACACCCAACGTCCGATCGCGCCGTCACAGCGACGGACCAGATCGAACGGGTCGAGCCGCTGCCCGTAAACGCGAAAGGCCGCGACCGAACCGGTCACGGCCTTCGCGGAGAACTATCAGGCGGACACAGACGCCTCACGCTGAAGTTCGAGCGCGATATCGATCAGCTGATCCTCTTGGCCGCCAACGAGTTTGCGCTTGCCCGCACGCACCAGCATTTCAGCCGCCGAAACCCCATAACGCTCGGCCTGACGCTCGGCATGCTTCAGGAAGCTGGAGTACACACCCGCATAGCCCATCATCAGAGACTGGCGGTCCAGCAGACATTCCTGCGGCATGACAGGCCGCACCACATCCTCGGCAGCATCGGCGATCGCGAAGAAATCGATACCGGTCTTGACACCGAGCTTGTCGCAGACACCGACGAACGCCTCGACCGGCGTATTACCGGCACCTGCACCGAATCGCCTTGCGCTGCCGTCGATTTGCTTCGCACCGGCACGAACCGCATAGATCGAGTTGGCGACCGCCAGATCCAGGTTCTCGTGCCCGTGGAAGCCGACCTGGGCGTCCTCACCGAGTTCCGCGACCAGCGCCGCCACCCGGTCCGAAACCTGTTCGAGCACAAGCGCACCCGCGGAGTCCACCACGTAGACGCACTGGCATCCGGCATCGGCCATGATGCGCGCCTGCTTGGCCAGCGCCTCCGGCGGCTGGGTATGCGACATCATCAGGAAGCCGACGGTTTCCAGACCCAGCTCGCGTGCGAGCCCGAAGTGCTGGATCGATACGTCCGCCTCGGTGCAGTGCGTGGCGATGCGGCAGATCGACGCACCGTTGTCCTGCGAGATCTTGATGTCCTCCTTGACGCCCACGCCAGGCAGCATGAGCACCGCGATCTTGGCTTGCTTCGCCGTTTCCGCGGCAATCTTGACCAGTTCCTGCTCGGGAGTGTGCGAGAAGCCGTAGTTGAACGACGAGCCGCCCAGGCCGTCGCCGTGTGTCACCTCGATGACCGGCACACCGGCGCCATCGAGCGCGGTCACGATATTGCGCACATCGTCGGCGGTGAACTGGTGGCGCTTGTGATGCGAACCGTCACGCAGCGACGTATCGGTGACGCGGATGTCGAGTTCTGCGGAATATGCCATGGTTGAGCTCCTTTACACCCGGGCCGACAGAATCTGCTGTGCCATGACCTCGCCGACCTGGGTGGCGGCTGCGGTCATGATGTCGAGGTTGCCCGCGTACGGCGGCAGGAAATCGCCCGCACCCTCGACCTCGACGAAGACCGATACCTTCGCCATTCCACCGGAAACCACTGACGGCGGGTCGAATTGCGGGTCGTTCAGCAACCGGTAGCCGGGCACGTACTTCTGGATATCGGCGACCATCCGATGGACGGAATCCGCGATCGCATCGGTATCGGCACCCTCGGGAATGGCGCAGAAGATGGTGTCGCGCATGATCATCGGCGGTTCGGCCGGGTTCAGAATGATGATGGCCTTACCGCGCTGCGCACCACCGATGGTCTCCACACCACGCGAGGTGGTCTTGGTGAATTCATCGATATTGGCGCGGGTGCCCGGTCCGGCGGACACCGACGATACCGACGCGACGATTTCGGCGTAGGCCACCGGCACCACGCGCGAAACCGCAGCGACGATCGGAATGGTGGCCTGACCACCGCAGGTGATCATATTGACGTTCGGCGCATCGAGATTCGCCCCGACCAGATTCACCGGCGGCACCACGGCGGGCCCGACCGCGGCGGGTGTGAGATCGACTGCGCGAATTCCGGCCTCGGCGTACTTCGGCGCGGCCGCCCGATGCACATATGCCGAGGTCGCCTCGAATACCAGATCCGGCAGTTCCGACTGCGCGAGCAACCAGTCCACGCCCTCGTGCGAGGTTTCCAGCCCGAGCCCGCGGGCGCGCTTCAAACCCTCGCTCTCCGGGTCGATTCCGATCATCCACTTCGGTTCCACGGTGGTGGAGCGCAGCAGTTTGTACAGCAGATCGGTGCTGATATTGCCGGATCCGACGATCGCGGCGGTGACGGTCCCCGTTTCGGACACGGCAAGCCTCCTATTTGAATTGCAAACGGACAGAACCGAGTCCGACGAACTCGGCGTGGAACGAATCACCCGCGCGGGCATCGATGGCACGGGTGCAGGAACCGGGCAGCACAATGTCGCCCGCCTGCAACCGCACCCCGAAACTGGCGACCTTGCGCGCCAACCAGGCCACCGCGATCACCGGATCGCCGAGCACCGCATCGCTGCGGCCCTGCGCGACCACCTCACCATTTCGGGTGAGCACGGCGTCAATGGCCCTGATATCCAGGTCTTTCGGCGCGACTCGCGCCGCACCCAGCACGAAACCGGCCGAGGATGCGTTATCGGAAATGGTGTCGGCCAGCCCGATCTTCCAATCCTTGATCCGCGAATCGATCAGCTCGATGGACGGCGCATAGGCGACCGTCGCGGCGAGCACATCGGCCTCGGTGCAATCTTCGCCGGGCAGATCCGCGCCGAGGATAAAACCGACCTCGACCTCGACTCGCGGAATCAGATAGCGCGAAGTCTCGACCGGAACATCCTCGAAGACCTCCATATCCGCGAGCAGATGACCGTAATCGGGTTCATCCACACCCATCATCTGCTGCATGGCCAGCGATGACAGTCCGACCTTGTGCCCGACCACCTTCGCGCCGTTATCGAGTTTGCGCCGGATATTGATCAGCTGGATCTCGTAGGCGTCGACGACATCGATATCCGGATGCCTGGCGATCAGCGGGTCGATGCCGACCCGATCGCGCTCGGCGGCCTCGAGTTCATCGGCCAATTCGATTCGTACCGCGTCGGACAGCACGCTAGTTTCCTTCCACTGTTGTCGCTTCGGGCACCGCTGCCCGCGAAAGCACTTCGGCGCCTGCCGCGAATCTGCCCGCACGCCGACCGGAGAAAATGCAGTCGGCCAGGGACAATCCACTGACATAGGAGTCCGAGCAGATACCGACGGCCGTCCGCCCGGCCGCGTAAAGGCCGGAAATATCGGTTCCGGCAGTGGATTTCACCGCTCCGGTGTCCTCGTCGACGACGACTCCGCCGAGGGTGAGCATCGGGCACGGATTGACAACGCTCGGTTTGATTCCCACATCCAACAACCAGAACGGCCCGGCCCCCACCGTTTTGGTGAATTCGGCGGGCTTGCCGACCGGATCGGGCGAACCGTTCGCGATCGCGGCATTGTGCTCGGCGACGGTGGCGCGCAACCCGTCGGCATTGATACCGGCCTTCGCCGCAACGACATCCAAAGTTGCGCCGCGCACAGCATTCCGCCGCATGGCCTCGAATTGTCCGCGCTGGAACCAGGCCGACTGCGTCCGAATCTGTGAGATCGCGGTGCGCATGAGTCCGTCGTCGGCGAGCAGCCAACCCTTGCCGCCGTGTTCGGTGATCAGTGCGTGGCCGACCGCGGCACCGTAGCGGGTCTCATCGATGACCCGACGACCCTCCGCATCGACCAGCACCGAACCGGTAAAAGCACTGGGCGGCAAGATGAATCGCCACGCCGAGATATTGCCCATCCGATCCGTCGCGGCACCGACCTGTTCGGCCATCCGGATGCCGCTGCCGTCATCACCGGTGGTGCCGAGCGCGAGTCCGCCGCGGTATTGCGGCCCGTACTCCCGCAGCATCTCCCGATTCGCGATGAACCCGCCCGCGCTGAGCACCACACCGCGACGGGCCTGAATCCGAATTCTCGTGCGATAACGACGATCCAGCTTCGCGAGCTGCCGCTCCATCGCCTTGCGCAGCGGCGGATAGTAAATGCCCGGCTTGGCAGCTATTTGCGCCAACCGGGTGTAGCGATCCCTGATCCGCCCGGGAGCGTCACGCAGTGACTCACATTCGACGCCGATAACAGTGCCGTTTTCATCTGTGATCAATCGCGTGGCCTGCGTGAGGGTTTCGACGCGAACCCCGCGCCGCGACGCCGATGCGGCGAGCGGACCGGTGAGCTTCTTCCCGGACGTGCCCTTGCCCTTGACCCGATGTCCGCGCTGCGCGGGCGTCGCGACCTCGCGACCGTAACCGGAGACCTCACTACCGGAGTAATAGAGGTAGTAGCTGTCATTCGGATACGACGTCTTGTACGGACACAGCGACGCCTCGAACGGCACACCGTGGCCCTTCAGCCATTCGATCATCGCCGGACTCTCGTCCACGAACCGCCGCAGCGTCTCGGGCGTAACCGCCGTACCGACCTCACGCTCGAGATAGGCCAGCATTTGCTCCGGCGTATCGCGCACCCCGGCCTCGTGCTGCACCGAGGTGCCGCCGCCCGCGTAAATGATGCCGCCGGACAACGCCGACGCTCCACCACCGGCGAAACGCTCCAGCACCAGCACCTGCGCACCCGCCTCGGTCGCTTCCAGCGCGGCCGCGGCCCCCGCCGCACCATAGCCGACGACGACTACGTCGGCGGTCAGGTCCCATTCGCCGCTGCCGATTGCTCGCAGGTCGCTCGAAACAACGCCGCTAGCGACTGCTTGCAGGTCGCTCGAAACAACGCCGCTAGCGACTGCTTGCAGGTCGCTCGAAACCACACTGCCCATGTACACCACTCCGGTCAGAAACTGAAACAAGTTTTCTCGACGAATGGAACGTCGAGCGCGTCTTCTGCCACTCAACATAGACCAAATGCGGTCCCATTCTATAACGTGTTCTACATGACTGATCGGGAATACGATGTGGTGGTGGTCGGCAGCGGTGCCGCCGGGATGACCGCCGCCCTCGCCGCCGCCCACCATGGGCTGAGCGCGGTGATCATTGAGAAAGCCGCGCACTACGGCGGGTCGACCGCACGCTCCGGGGGTGGCGTGTGGATCCCCGGCAACAAAGCGCTCAAAGCCTCCGGCCGTCCCGATGACCGCGAGGACGCCCGCACCTACCTGCACAGCATCGTCGGCGACGTGGTGCCGAAGGACCGGATCGACACCTACATCGACCGCGGTGCGGAGGCCTTCGACTTCGTCCTCGACCACACCCCACTGAAGATGAAGTGGGTGCCCGGCTACTCCGACTACTATCCGGAGGCCCCCGGCGGCCTCGGCCAGGGCCGCTCGTGCGAGCCCGCGCCGTTCAATGCCAAGATCCTCGGCGAAGAGCGGTTCAACCTGGAGCCGCCGTATGCCAAGGCCCCGCTCAATGTCGTCGTCATGCAGGCCGACTTCGTCCGGCTCAACCTGATCCGTCGCCATCCCAAGGGCATCATGCGGGCCATGCGAGTCGGCGCGCGCACCTACTTCGCCAAGTGGACCGGTAAGCATATCCTCGGCATGGGGCAGGCGATTATCGCTGCCATGCGCAAGGGGCTCATCGACGCGAATGTGCCGCTGCTGCTGAACACTCCGCTGACCAAGCTCATTGTGGAGAACGGCGTGGTCTCCGGCGTCGAGGCCGAGCACAACGGCGAGACCGTGCGGTTCACCGCCAAATACGGTGTGGTGCTCGGCAGCGGGGGTTTCGAGCACAACGCCGAAATGCGCACCAAATACCAGCGCCAGCCCATCACCACCGAGTGGACCACGGGCGCGGCCGCGAATACCGGCGACGGCATCAATGCGGGGATGGAAGTCGGCGGCGCGGTCGACTTCATGGAGGATTCCTGGTGGGGGCCGACCATCTTCAAGGGCGGAAAGCCGTGGTTCGCGCTGGCCGAGCGAAATCTGCCCGGCACCATCATGGTCAACGCCGACGGTAAGCGATTCGGAAATGAGTCCGCTCCTTACGTCGAGGCTGTGCACACCATGTACGGCGGCGAATATGGGCAGGGTGAGGGTCCGGGCGAGAACATCCCCGCATGGCTGGTGTTCGACCAGCGCTACCGGAACCGCTACATCTTCGCCGGACTGCAGCCTGGTCAGCGGTTTCCGTCCCGCTGGATGGAAAACGACCTGATTGTCAAGGCCGATAGCCTCGCGGAGTTGGCCACCAAGATCGGCGTGCCGGCCGAGAATCTGACATCGACCGTCGAGCGGTTCAACAAGTTCGCCGAGACCGGAAAGGACGAGGATTTCGGCCGCGGCAACAGCCACTACGACCGGTACTACGGCGATCCGACCGTGAAGCCGAACCCGTGCCTTGCCGGGCTCGTCCAGGGTCCGTTCTACGGGGCCAAGATCGTGCCGGGCGACCTCGGCACCAAGGGCGGCCTGGTCGCCGATACAGCCGGACGGGTCCTGCGCGAGGACGGCACCGTGATCGAGGGTCTGTACGCCTCCGGCAATAGCGCGACCCCCGTAATGGGGCACACGTACGCGGGCCCGGGCGCGACCATCGGCCCCGCGATCACCTTCGGCTACCTGGCGGTGCTGGATATCGCCGAGCGCAAGAAGCAGCAGTCGGTCAAGGCCACCGCCGAAGCGTAGGCAAGGCGTCTCACCGAGCGGACGCCACCTTGTCCGCCGCGACACAGCCGCCGCACGATCGATCCGAGGCAGCTGCCACAAGAGCCTCGGATCGCTGGGGATACGCCCACGACAGGTCGCCCGCATGGCGCGGGCGACCTGTACACAAGCATTCACAAGGAGGACGCGATGCCCATCGACCCGAAAATCGCACTCGGTGCGGAACTCCCGAGCGGGGAGTTCGCCTGGACGCCGACCGAGGTACAGCTGTACCACCTGGGCCTCGGGGCGGGAGCGCGCTGGACGGATCCGTCCGAACTACGCTACGTCGACGACCGCAACCCACAGGTGCTCCCGACCTTCGCGACTGTGGCACCCACTTTCCACGACACCGAACCGCCGAAGGTGCAGTTCCCCGGGATAGATATCGATCTGGCGAAGGTCGTGCACGGCCACCAGGAGATCGAAGTGCACCGCCCGATTCCGGCCGCGGGCAAGGCCACCATCACCAGGCACATCACCGAACTCTGGGATAAAGGTTCCGCCGCTGTCGTGGTGCAGGAGCATACGATCACCGGCTCCGACGGCGAACCGCTCTGGACCGCACGCTCATCCATTTTCGCCAAGGGTGAGGGCGGCTTCGGCGGCGAACGCGGCCCGAGCACCAAGGCCGAACTCCCCGATCGCGCACCGGATTTCGACGTCACCACACGCACCCTCCCGCAGCAGGCCCTGCTGTACCGCATGTGTGGCGACCGCAACCCGTTGCACTCGGATCCCGAATTCGCCCGCGCCGCAGGCTTCCCCAACCCGATCCTGCACGGCCTGTGCACCTACGGCATCGTCTGCAAAACCGTCACCGACACCGTGCTCGATTCGGACGCGAGCCGCGTCACCGGCTTCCGCGCCCGCTTCGCCGGTGTCCTCTACCCGGGCGAAACCATCCGCACCCGAATCTGGCGCACCGACGGCGAGCTCATCATCAGCGCCACCGTCGCTGACCGCGCCGACGCCCCCGTCCTCGCCGACGTCAGCCTGCGCTTCACCTGAGCACTGGAGGTCTGATCACCAGGCGTTGGTGGAAGTAAGGGGGCACAGGTAGGCCTCGATGCGAATAAGCCTAGGCCGCTCGATTGCGACCATGGCTTCAACTGGGCGCGGTCGCGGTCTCGTTGCTGCGTGCCCGTTTGATCGCGACGCCCTGGATTACCAGGGCGTATAGCAGGGTCACCAGGATTGGGGCGGCGATCGGGACCCATGCCAAGTGCAACGGGAGCAGCGCCGCGCCGACAGCCACTGCGGAAAATGCCACCGCACCGGTGACGGACGGGACCGTGGTCGGCACAACTCCAACCGGCGCGGAGACGGTCGCGGTATTCAGCAGATAAGTCGTGGCCACCAAACCTGTTGCGGCGGCGGCCAGTACACCAGTGTCCGCGGCGGCAAGCACCCCGATCGCGAGCAGCACCGCGCCGACCGCGGGCAGCCGGAACCACCAGCCCGCTACCACCAGCGCCACCGCCGGAATCCCGGCCCATGGCGTCATCAACGTCACCGAGGTAACCAGTAGGACCCCGGACAGAATGGCGAGGAATCGAATCATCGGCGCACCCTCACGGTTCGGCGATGGTCGGGGATCAATCGCATGACCTGATCCAGTCGCGCGTCTTCGGTCCAGGCCACGATATCGACGCCGACGGTTCCCATATCCCGATACATCGAGGCGCGCTCCAGATTCCACATCCGAGCCAGGGTCGGATCGAGATTTTCGTGGAAGGGCGTGCCGCGCAGGACATCGACGACCACGACCACATGTCCACGCTTGCGCAGATCGATCAACGCCAGCGCGAACTGGGTGTCCAGCAATGTGGAGAAGGCGACGATGATCGCACCCAGCGGCACGGCAGCATGCGGCGCCAAGGTGCCGGTGGTCGGAATGTGCTCATCGCCGACATCCAGCACGGTATCCACGATCCGATAGAACTGCCGCCGCCCGATATCCGGGCGCAGCCAGCGCGGCGCCTGACCGAGGCAGACCACTGCGGTCCGGTCACCGGCCTGCAGTGTCGACTGCACCACCTGCGCCGCACCGCGCACCGACAGCTCGAGCGAATCGGTGGCCGGACCCGGCGCCTGCTGCGAAGTATCCACCAGCACAACCACATCCGCGGATCGGTTGGTCAACCGCTCGGTGACGTATAGTCGCCCGCGCCGCGCACTCACCGGCCAGTTCACGATGCGGAGCTGATCACCGGGCGCGTAGGCGCGGATATCGGCATACTCCACGCCCGGACCGTGCTTGCGGGTGAGGTGGGTGCCGAGCCGTTCGGGAAGTTCGGTGCGCGGCAACTTCATTCGCTGCGGATCGGTGATCGGGTAGACGAACAATTGCCCGGCGGGCAACACCGCTGCGGCCACGGACAGTCCCGCCGGGCTCAGCGCGGTGACCCGCACCGATAGCGGATAGCGACCCCAGCGATCCGCCGTCAGGGCCAGCCGCAGCCCGGCGGGCGCCGTCCCGGAATCGATCGCCTCCTCGATGTCGATCCCGAGTCCCGCGACCTTCTCCGGCTTCAACCGAAGCAACGCGTGACCCGATTCTACGAAGGCACCGATCGTCGTCACGACCTCCTCCGTCTCGAAACAGCGCAGCGTGCCGCCGCCGTCCACCTGGATGCGGGTCTTGGACTGCTGCCACGGCGCGGTGGCGAGCACGCCGAGCAGCGGAGCCGCGAAGACGACCAACTGCCAGCGCCCGAGCACCACGGCCAGTAGCAGCGCCACGGCCGCGCTCACCGCCAGCATGAACACCAATGGCGCTGGACGCCAGCGCAATTCGGCCTCGACAGCGGCGCTCGCATCCCGATGCCGCGCACCGCCGGCAATCGGCTCGTCGCGGGTCGGCGGTCGCGACGCTGCCGCGTTCGCCGCCGCGATCCCCTGGATGACGGGGCCGGTATCCGGCTGGGTCATACCCTTTCCCGCCGGGTCATGTCACCGATGCGCGCGGAACCGGCAGACGGCGCAGCAATTCGGTGATCACGTCCTCGCCGCGGATCCTTCGCACCCACATCTCGGGACGCAAGGTGATGCGGTGGGCCATGGCCACAACCGCGAGCGCCTTGACGTCTTCCGGAATCACATAGTCGCGTCCGAGCAATAGCGCCCGGGCCCGTGACATCTGCACCAGATCGAGTTCGGCGCGCGGACTCGCACCCACCTCGACCTGCGGATGCGCACGCGTCGCACCAGCCAGCGCGACCACATAACTGACCACATCCGGATGCACTGTGACGAATTCGACCGACTGCCGCATCTCGAGCAGTCCGTTCGCATCCACCACCTGCACCACCTGTGGTGTCGCCGAACCGCGCTCCAAGCGGCGGCGGATCATCTGGCGCTCGTCGTTCTCGGACAGATAGCCCAGCCGCAGCTGCATGGCGAACCGGTCCAGCTGCGCTTCCGGCAGCGGATAGGTGCCCTCGTATTCGATCGGGTTATCGGTGGCGAGCACGATGAAAGGCTGCGGCAGCTGGAAGGTTTCGCCGTCGATGCTGACCTGGCCCTCGGCCATCGCCTCGAGCAGCGCGGCCTGGGTCTTCGGTGGGGTGCGGTTGATCTCATCGGCCAGCAGCACATTGGTGAAGACCGGTCCGCGCCGGAAATTGAAGCGGCCCGAGGACATGTCGTAGATGGTGGAGCCGAGCAGGTCGGCGGGGAGCAGGTCGGGCGTGAATTGCACGCGGGTGAATTCCAGGCCGAGCGCGGCTGCGAAGGACCTGGCGATGAGCGTCTTGCCGAGTCCGGGCAGATCCTCGATCAGGATGTGACCGCCGGAGAGTACGGCGATCATGATCAGCTGCAACTCATCCCGCTTGCCGACGATCACCCGAGAAAGTTCCCGGAGCACCGCCTCGCTGCGCTGGATGGTCGCGTCCATCGGCACGGTCATATGTCTACTCGCACTTGCTCAAACCCATTCTCCTAAGACGGTATTCAATTTGGCATGACCCGGGTCGGTTACATCTTCTGCAGGCGGCGCAGGATTTCGTCCAGCGCCGACCGCCCCGGCGCGGGAGTCGTCTGATCGCGCAGTGCCGAGTTGGCCGGGTCGACCCAGCGCCACAGCTCCGGGCCGAACTGCAATATTCCGGCGGCCTCGGTCGCTTTGCGGTTCTTGGCGACCCGCAGGCCGGTGGACAACTCGAACTCCTTGGCCAGCAGCGGACGCAGATGCCGATCCCAGTCGGCTCGGGTGCCGTCCGCGCGATCGGCGAGCATCTCCGCTCTGGCATGCCAGTGCCGCAGCATCTCCGCCGGACCGTTATCGATATCGTCGGTTCCGGCGTCGGTTTCCACGGCCGAGCGGCCGGTCAACGACCAGACGAGCTGAATCATGGCCAGCGCCACCGGAACTCCGGCGGCGATGAGCAGCGCACCGCGGGCCTTGCCCAGAGTGATGAGCTCGATCAGCACGATGAGGATCAGCGCACCGGTCACGATCGCGCGGTTCATACCGTCTCCCCCTGCAGATCGGCCAGTACGATACGCAGCAACTGTTCGGCCCGCATCCGCTGCCATTCCAGCATCGAATGCGGACTGAACCTGGCCTCCTCGAACAGCGCGACCAATTCTCGGGCCGACGCGTCGTGCAGTGCGCCGCGCTCGAAGGCCCTGGCCAGCACCTCCATCGGGGTATCCGAAGCCAGTGGTGCGGCCGCGCGATCGAAGGACAGTCCGCGCTCCATCGCGACATAACAGGCGATGATGGCCTCACGCGGATCCTGGCCCGGCACATTCATCGCGGCCAGGCCCATCTCGGCCGCCCTGGCCAGCGAACCCGCGACCGTCGGCGCGGCCGGGGGCACCGGGACCGGCACCGCGCGCGGCCTGCGCCGCCCTGCCAAAGCGACCACGATGAGTCCAATCATTGCCCCGCCGACCAGCACGACGGCGGCGACCATGGCCACCAGTAGCGCCGTACCGGTGAGATGCTGCGTGGGTGCACTGTCGGGGGTCGCGGGGGCGGTGACCGCCTCCTCCGGGGTGTGGGTGGTGCTGGCGCGCGGCGCCGACGACGGCGCCGGCTCACCCTCGCGGCCGAATCCGACGAAGAAGACAGCCGACGCCGCCGCGATGATCAAGGAGACGACCGCCAGCGCGGCCAGCACCAGCAGGCCGGTGCGGCCGAGCAGTCCATGCCTGCGCTCGGAATCACGATCCACCTCCGGCATAGCCAACGGCAGTCGATGCTGGCTGGCAATTACCCCGGCGATCAGGATCACCACCGATACCGTGAGCAGTACCGGCATCAATACAACCGAAATCGCCGATGGCACCGCGCGGTGATCGCCGGAATCGTGGGCCCCGGGGATGTGGCCGCGCAGCGCGATCGCGGCACACGCCAGTAGCGTGATCAGCACGATCACGCGCGATATCGGCGCTCCCGCCCTGGCCACCTGCTACCACCACATCTGAGTACAGCTCTGAACAGGCACATAGTTACATGCCGAGCGGTCCGCTCGGGAGTGAATCGAATACTTAGGATCGCCTCCTTTTTATCCGTAACCAGCCGTGCACTTACGTGGGTGCGCAGCTAGCCGAGCGTGACGGATTCGGGCTGACGGAGTTCACTGAGGCGGCTTGCGGTCCGTGCCAGGTCGGGGACGGCGGGGACGTCGGCCACCAGGTCCGACAGCGAGGTGCGGGCCTCGACGGTCAGTTCGAGATCGGCGTCGTAGAGCACGTCGACCAGATTGACCAAGCGCATCGCCCAGTCGGGTGGGACCTCGCGCAGAGCTGGGACGCCGCGCAAGGTCCAGCGGCGAAAGCGGCGTGCGAGTTCGACGTAATCCGAGGCGGCGGTGGCGGTGCCGCACAGGGCCGCGAAGTCGAAGGTAATGGCCGAGCCGTCGATGACGCTGGCGTAGATCTCACGGGTGCCCGAGACAGCAACCCGCGCGGTGTCGACGTCCTCAGCGTCGCCGATGCGGTAACACCCCGAGGCGAACCCAGTGCCGCCGTGCGCGGCGCGGGTGCGGTAATCGAGTGGACCGTCGACCGAGACGGTATCCAGATGCGCGCGGATACGCGCGATGGTCGGTAGAAAGCGGTCGTGGAACAGCGGGTTGGGCAGCAGCTGCTCGGGCGGGTAGTTCGAAGTCACCACCAGGACGATGCGGCGGGCGAACAGGGCGTCGAGCATGCGGGCGATCAACATGGCGTCGCCGATATCGTGAACGTGGAATTCGTCGAAGCAGACCAGTTCGGCATGGCCAAGCAGGTGGTCGATGGCCTTGTCGATGGAGCCCGATTCGTGTGCCGCGACATG
Source organism: Nocardia sp. NPDC049737 (assembly GCF_040674755.1). Classification (NCBI taxonomy): domain Bacteria; kingdom Bacillati; phylum Actinomycetota; class Actinomycetes; order Mycobacteriales; family Nocardiaceae; genus Nocardia; species Nocardia sp. NPDC049737. The sequence continues at coordinate 31,572 of NZ_JBFANH010000041.1, forward strand.
CAATTGGGCGAAGAAATTGTGGAAGTGGAAGCGGCGCTTGCGGTTCGACGCTGCGCTCGCGAAGAAGCCGTCCATCAGCATTGTCTTGCCGCGACCGGGTCTGCCGTGCAGGTAGATGCCGCGATGCCGCTTTATCGGCCTGCCGTGCCGGTCGAGTAGTTCGAGCAAGCGCGCCCGAGCCCGGAGTTGGTCGGCATCGAGTGTGACGCTGTCTTCCATGGCACCCTCCTGATCCTCTACAGTTGTAGAGGATCAGGAGATGCGGCCGCCAGAGAAGGTGATCATGTCCACAGCCGACCGACGCGCGGCACTCGTCGATGCCGCCATAGATGTGATTGCCACCCAGGGCATTCGAGCGCTCACCCACCGCGCCCTCGATACCGCCCTCGGGCTACCCGGCGGGTCGGCCTCCTATTACTTCCGCACCAAACGCGCGCTTATCGAGGCGATCGCGGACCGGATCACCACCCGCTCCCGCGACGACTTCGCCGCCGCCGAACTCGCCCCGTCGCCATCCCTCGACCCCGATGACATCGCGAAGGTCATAGCCGGTTGGCTCGACCGCCTACTCGTCGACCGTCGCAATCACCTGATCGTCCGGCATGCGCTGATCATCGATCTGCTCGGCGATCCGCAATTGCATCGGCGGCTCACACACAGCCTTTTCTCGACCGAGCGAGCGCGAGAACTATTCCACGCCTTGGATTTTCCCGATCCCGATGCGGCCGCCGCCGACTTCATCGCGGTGGTCGAAGGCGCGGTCTTCGACAGATTCGCGGGCGCGCGGGCGCACATTCCGGCAGGTACGCGGGACAGCACCGACCAACTCGCGGCCGTGCTGTCCCGCTATCTCACCCAGCCCCACTCGCTATAAGGCGTGCCCGTCGTGAACCCGCGGATTCCGGCAGCGGAATAGCGGATCAGCGAGTCTTCCGGCAGTGCGTCGAGCGAAAACCATTGCAGCCCATAGCTTTTATCCGGCTCACGATTCGCCGGCGCACCCACCCAGCGCAGCGCATGGAAGAACAGCCCGAGCCGGGCTTCCCGCCCGGAGCCGATCACGTGCGCGGTATGAATCAGCCGCAGATCCGCCGGGTCGATGACAACCCCGATCTCCTCCCCCGCCTCACGTGCGGCAGCAGCGGTCGCGGACTCGCCGGACTCCAACTTCCCCGCGGGCAGATGCCACAGCCCATCGAACTCGTCCGCACTGCGCCGCCTGCTGAGCAACACGTCACCATCACGAACAAGCAGAACGTGGACATCGACCAGATGTCGATCGGTCATATGAATCCCCTCACAACTGTCTGCCGCACCAATCGGTATACTCTGAGGTATGACTGCTACAACCATCAAGGTGCCGAAGGCAACGCGTGACCGGCTGCACCGTCTGGCGGCAGCACACGGATTGACGTTAGCCCAGCAAATCGACCGATTGATCGATGAGAGTGCGGCGAAACCACGCCCAACAACCGGTGGATACCGCAGCGACCGACCGCTCAACGCCGAAGAAATCGATGAGCAGTTGGCTCGAGGCTTCGGCGAGTGACCGCATTCATCGTCGATACCAGTGCCATCCTCGCCGCCTTCGACGAGGCATATCCGGAGCAGCCAGCCATCGCACGCATCCTCGAGGAGGCCGATGATCTGCTTGTCGTCTCCCCCCTGATCGTTGCCGAAGCCGACTACATGCTTTCCTCCCGCCTGGGGGCGGACGCCGCGCGCGCCTTTGGTCAAGACGTCGTGACAGGCGCGTATGAGCTGGCCGAGTGGACTGCAGAGGACCATGCCGTGGCGCTGGCTATTACCCGCAAGTTCGACGGACCCAAGGACTACATCGGAATCGCGGACGCGTCCAATGTCGTGCTCGCAGACCGTTATCGCACGACCTCGATTGTGACCTTGGACCAGCGTCACTTCCGCCAGCTTCGTCCGTTCTGGGGCTCGGACCACTTCACTCTGTTGCCTTACGACACCGACTGAAACACGCTCTGCTGGTCGCGGAGGGCGGCGCTGGAGACCATCCCGTCGCGACGGCCGAAATCAGTTGGCGCTGAGTATCAATCCCGATGTCGGAACACCCGTACCCGCGGTGACCAGGATATTCGCCAAGCCCGCAACGGGATTAACCGAAGTGCCGCGGATCTGCCGGACCGCCTCGGCAATCCCGTTCATACCGTGGATATAGGCCTCGCCGAGCTGTCCGCCATGGGTATTGAGCGGCAGGCGACCACCGATCTCGATCGCGCCGTCGGCGATGAAATCCTTTGCCTCGCCGCGTCCGCAGAAACCGAGTTCCTCCAACTGCATGAGGACGAACGGGGTGAAGTGGTCGTAGAGGATGGCGGCCTGCATATTCTCCGGGCGCAAACCGCTCTGCTCCCAGAGCTGATCCCCGACCAGCCCCATCTCCGGTAGTCCGGTGAGCGCATCGCGGTAGTAGCTGGTCATCACATATTGGTCCGCACCGGAACCCTGTGCGGCGGCGGCGATTACGGCCGAACGCTGCGGCAGGTCCCGGGCGCGCTCGACGCTGGTGACCACGATCGCGACACCGCCGTCGGATTCCTGGCAGCAGTCGAGCAGATGCAGCGGTTCGGCGATCCAGCGCGAATTCTGGTGATCTTCCAGGGTGATCGGCTTGCCGTAGAAGAAGGCGGCCGGATTGACCGCGGCATGTTTGCGATCGGCGACGGCGACGCGGCCGAAATCCGCACTCGTCGCGCCGTACACATGCATATACCTGCGGGCGACCATGGCCACCTGCGCGGCCGGAGTCCCCAACCCCTGTGGATAAGACCAGCCCGCATCGATACCCGATGAGGTCGGCGCGCTGGCAAGTGCGGTGGAGAACTGGCCGAAGCGCGATACCGAACGCTCGTTGAAGGCACGGTAGGCGACCACCACATCGGCGATGCCGGTCGCGACCGCCATGGCCGCCTGCTGGATGGTGGCGCAGGCCGCACCACCGCCATATCCGATGTGGCTGAAGAACTTCAGCTGCGGAATACCGACCGCACGTGCCACCGCCGCCTGGGTGTTGGTATCCATGGTGAAGGTGGTCAAGCCGTCCACATCGGCCGGTGTGAGACCCGCATCGGCGAGTGCCGCGGTGACCGCCTCGGCGGCCAAACGTAATTCGCTGCGGCCGGAGTCCTTGGAGAAGTCGGTGGCGCCGATGCCGACAATGGCGGCGCGGCCGGCAATCCCGGTGGTGTTGTCAGCGGTCATCATGGCCTCCGCAGTGCGATAACGGCTTTCGCCGTGATGTGGTCACCGAGGCTGTCGCGACCGACGACATCGATATGGATGTCATCGCCATGGATCGCGGAGACGGTGCCGGAAAGCGTCAGGGTGTCACCGGCATACAGCGGCACACCCAGGCGCAGCGCGATCGATTTGACGATGGCGCGCGGTCCGGCCCAGTCGGTGACGAAGCGCTGCACCAGCCCGGTATCGGTCAGGATATTGACGAAGATGTCCTTGGAACCGCGGGCGAGGGCCTTGTCCCTGTCGTGGTGCACATCCTGAAAGTCCCTGGTGGCCAAGGCGGTACTGATCACGAAGGTCGGATCGGCGGCAATGACCAACTCGGGCAGCGCGGTACCGACCTGCACGGTGGCCGGTTCGACGTAGGTCATGCGATCACCCGCCAAACCGGCAGCACGGCCTCGTCGTCGAGCTTCTCGAACTCGACCTGCACCGGCAGGCCGATCTTCACCTCGGCCGGATCGACGCCGCGCAATTCACCGAGCATCCGCACACCCTCCTCCAATTCGACCAGCGCGACCACGAAAGGCAATTGCCGCCCAGGCACTTTCGGTGCGTGATGTACGACGTAACTGAACACCTCACCGCGCCCGGATGCGACGACATAGTCGGTCTGCTCCGACTTGTCCCGCCACAGCGCCGGAATCGGCGGATGCCGCAGCGTGCCGTCCGGCAGCCGCTGGATCCGCAACTCGCCGACCTTGGTGCCCTCCCAGAAGAATTCGGTATCCCAGGAGACCAGCGGTTTGACCCGTTCACCCGCGGGCGCTTTCGGGGCGGTGCCGGTACCGGGCGCGAATTTCAGCATCCGCCAGAGCATTTCGGCGACCACCTCGTCGCCCACCTGCCAACTGATCTGGAAGGTGATGAACCACCCTTCACCGAGCGCGGTCCGCTTCGGGCCGCGGATATCGCACAGCCTGCTGGTCACCGCCACTTGCTCACCGACATTCAGGTACCGGTGGTAGGTCTGCTGGCAGTCGGTCGCGACCACCGAGGTGAAGCCCGCGCTGTCCAGCAGCTCGATGACCTGGTTCGTAGGATCGTCCGCCGCGCGGGAACCATTAAGCCCGAGCATGGTCCAGACCTGGATCATGGCGGGCGGCGCCACGGTGCCGGGATGTCCGGCGGCACGCGCGGCGTCCTCGTCGACGTAGATCGGATTCCGATCCCCGAGCGCCTCCACCCAGTTGTTGATCATCGGTTGGTTCACCGGATCACGCCCGAGGCGTGGCGCGCAATCACCCGCCGCGATGATCTTCTCGGCGGCTTCGGTAATCGCTTCCGGAGTCATGGTTTCCGGCACGCGCGGCTCCTTAGTAGTCGTGGCGTACCGCGCGTCGGCGCGGATTCATCGAGGTACCCGAGGCAGTTTCAGCCCGGAGGAGGCGACCAGTTCGCGCATCACCTCATTGACGCCGCCGCCGAAGGTCACCACCAGATTCTGTTTGGTTCTGCGGTCCAGCCAGGTCAGTAGTTCGGCGGTGTCCGGATCGGCCGGATCGCCGTAATGCCCGACGATCTCCTCGGCCAACCGGCCCGCCTCCTGCAGCGATTCGGTGGAATACACCTTGGTTGCCGAGGCATCGGCGATAACGGTGGCCTGGTCACCGTTGACGGTCGCGGCGACCTGCCAGTTCAACAGTTCGTTGAGCCGAGCCATGGCGTGGATGCGGCCGAGCGAGCGGCGCACATCGGCCTCGGCGAGGACACCGCGCGACTGGGCCCATTCGCGCGCCCGGTCGTAGAGCTGTTCGATCTTGCCGGACGGGCCCAGGCTCACCCGCTCGTGATTGAGCTGGGTGGTGATCAGCCGCCAGCCCTTGTTCTCCTCGCCCACCAGCATGTTGGCAGGCACCCGGACATTGTCGAAATAGGTGGCGTTGGTGTGGTGCGCACCGTCGCAGGTGATGATGGGGGTCCAGGAGTACCCGGGGTCCTTGGTGTCCACGATCAGGATCGTGATGCCACGGTGCCGCGATTCGACCGAGCCGGTGCGGCAGGCCAGCCAGACATAGTCGGCCTCATGCGCACCGGTGGTGAAGATCTTCTGCCCGTTGACGATCCAGTCTCCGGATTCGTCGCGCACCGCACTCGTGCGCAGCGCGGCGAGGTCGGTGCCTGCCTCGGGTTCGGAGTAGCCGATCGCGAAATGGATATCGCCGGAAAGGATTCCGGGCAGGAACTTCGCCTTCTGCTCGTCGGTGCCGAAGCTCTGCAGCGTCGGTCCGACCGTCAACAAAGTGACCAGCGGCAGCGGAACATCCGCGCGCACTGCCTCATTGAAGAAGATCTGCTGTTCCATCGGCCCGAACCCCTGGCCACCGAACTCCTTCGGCCACCCGACGCCGAGCCAACCGTCGGCACCCATCCGGCGCACCACCGTGCGGTAAGCATCACCGTGCCGGTTGACCGCCATCTCGGCCTCCTCTTCGGGAGTCACGAGATCGGCGAAGTACGTGCGCAATTCATCGCGCAGCTTGCGCTGCTCCGCGGTCAGGTCGATGAACATCTGGCCCCCAATCGATCGAGTCGCAACGATTCGCCGCCGAGCCAGCGGGCGATGTCCTTCGCCTGCGAGTAGTAGCGGTGCATCGGATGGGTCACATCGACCCCGAGGCCGCCGTGCAGGTGATGGCATTTCTGCATGGCGGCGGGCAGTTCCGAGGCCACGGTGTAGGCGAGCACATCGAGGTCGTCATCGATGCGCTCCTGATGCAGCGGTGTCGAATCCGACTGTGCCAGTGCCCAATTTGCCGAAACGGCGGCGCCGTGCAGGGTCCGCGATACGACATACACATCGGCGATCTGCTGTGCGACCGCCTGGAATTCGGCGAGCGGCCGATTGAACTGCCGTCGGGTCCGCAGGTGCTCTGCGGTGAGAAGTAGCGCACCTTTGAGCAGTCCGTCCGCGGTCGCGCCGATCGATGCGATGGCCAGGCGGTGCAGTTCAGCGATGCCGTCGGGCAGCAGTTGCTCGGCCGGAATCTCGACCTGGTCCAGGCGCACCGAGCATTCCGGAATCCCGCCGGAGACCGGCGACGGCGTCAGGGTGAGCCCGGTTGAATCCGAACCCACCAGTGCGATACCGGAATTCGTCGGAATCAACAGCCAGCGCGCCTGCTGCGCATACGGCACCGCCACCTTGTGACCGGTGATGCGTACGGTGTCGCCATCGGAAACCGCGGTGGTCTCCGGCTTGACCACGAACGGGCTCGCACGCTCGCTGAGGGCGGCGGTGAGCACCGCGCCCTTGGCAACCTCCGAATAGACCCGCTCGGCGAGGCTGTCCGGCAATACGGCCAGCAGCGGCAGCAGGCCGAAGCCGAGGGTCGGCAGGGCGGGCACCGCCACCGCTTCGGTGGCCAGTTCGGTCAATAGCACCGAGACCTCCGGCAGGCCCATGCCGTCACCGCCGAAGCGTTCCGGCAGCGCGAGCGAGAGCAGTCCGGTCTCGATCAGACTCGGCCACAGCTCGATATCGCGTGTCGATTCACGCTCCAGCAAACTCACGACGACCTCGGCCACGGCGTCCTGGCCCTCGTCCCGGGTGAAGTCCACGCTTTACTCCCAGTTGGTGTTCGTCGACTAGCTGTCCGTATCGCGAGGCAGTCCGAGGATTCGCTCACCGGCCACGGTCAACAGAATCTGCTCGGTTCCACCGGCGATCGACAAACAGCGCGTGAGCAGGAACTCTTTTACCACCTCCGAGTCCTGCGCACCGGTGGGACCTGCCGTCTCCACCGCGAATTCGGCCACCGCCTGGCGGTGGCGGACCCCGACGAGCTTGCGCACACTGCTCTGCGCCCCCGGGTCACCGCCCGCCAGCATCCGAACCGCGGCACGCTGTTCCAGCAATAATCCAGCGATCGCATCGGCGACGAAGCCGCCGAGCCGATCGTTCAATAGCTCCGCACCCGGCCCGGTGGCCGGCAGTTTGGCGATGAGCTCCTCCAGCACCGGCCCGATCCCATTGCCGCCCATGGCGACTCGTTCGGTCGACAGAGTCGAGCGGGCGATCTTCCAGCCATTGTTCAGCGCGCCGACCAGGCAGTCGTCGGGCACGAACACATCGTCGAGGAACACCTCGCTGAAGCGCGCCTCCCCGGTGATCTGCACCAGCGGACGCACCTCGAGTCCGGCGCTGTGCATATCGACAAGGAAGTAACTGATCCCGCGATGCTTCGGCGCATCCGGATCGGTGCGGGCCAGGCAGATCGCCCAGTTCGCCCGATCGCCCAGCGACGTCCAAACCTTCTGTCCGCGCAGCACCCAGCCGCCATCGACCTTCTTGGCGGTGGTGCGCAGCGCCGCCAGATCCGAACCGGCCTCCGGCTCACTGAACAGCTGACACCAGACCACCTCGCCGCGCAGCGTCGGCCACGCGAAGCGGTCGATCTGCTCCTGGGTGCCGTGCTGCAGCAAGGTCGGAATGGCCCAGCCGCCGATCGTCAGATCCGGCGACTCCACGCCCGCCCGCCGCAGTTCCTCCGAAATCACCAGGCCCGTCATAGGATTCGCGCCACGCCCGTACGGTGCGGGCCAATGCGGCATGGCGAGCCCGGCGTCGACCAGTGCATTGCGCTGTTGATCGACCGGCAGCGCGGCGATCGCGGCCACCTCGGCGGCCAGCTCGTTCGCATTGCTGTCGTCGACCTCGACACCAGCTGTGTTCAATTCGCGTCGCTCCCGGGCCCCTCCGTGGTTACGCTCCGCTGCCTCCTCCGGGGCCGTCGCTCGCGCCGCAGAGGCGAACACCCGGTCCGCACCGGTGGTCCGGCGCTGACCGGCCCGGGTCAGCTCGGTAACCCTGGCCCGCCACCGCGCCGATCCTCCGAGCAGCTGCCGCAGTGCGGTGGCCCGGCGCAGGTAGAAGTGCGCGTCGTGCTCCCAGGTGAAACCGATACCACCGAGCACCTGAATGCAGTCCTTGGCGGTCTCGACCGCGGCGTCCAGCGATATCGCGGCGGTGATGGCGGCCGCGATGGGTAGTTCCGCACCGCCCTCGTCGACCGCGGCCGCGGCATCGGCCGCGACGGAACGGATCAGCTCTGCCCGACAGAGCATCCACGCGCAAATGTGTTTGAGCGCTTGGAACGAGCCGATCTTGCGGCCGAATTGTTCACGCACCTTGGCGTATTCGACGGCGGTCTCCAGGCACCATCCCGCCACGCCGGCGAGTTCGGCCGAAACCAGAACCGCGAGAAGATCTTCCACCGCATGCGGCGACTCGAACACCCGGTCCGCAGGCACCCGCACTTCGGCGCAGTGCACACGCGCCAGTGGCGTACTCGGGTCAGCAGGCGCAAGCACCTCGACGCGCAGGCCTTCGGCCTCGGGCCCGATCACGCACCAGCGCAACCCATCCGGCGTCTGCATCGGCAACAACACCGAGGTGCCCGGCGCCGCGCCGAGTACCGATTCCCAGACACCCGTGAGCAACAACTCCTCGGATGCGGACGCTGTGCTGATGATTCGTTCGCTACGCTCACTCGCGACGTCCCCGACAACGAAGTCGAGCGCGACCCCGCACGGCATATCCTCGGCGAGCGCGCCGGCGGTGACCAGGTTCGCCAATGCGGTGGACAGCACCGGCCCACCGACCAGATCGTGCGCCGCCTGCTCGACCAAAACCGCGAGGTCGGCGACCGATCCACCGTGGCCACCGGCCGCTTCGGCAATGGCGACCCGGAAAATTCCGAAGTCCGCCAATCCCGGCCAATAGGTGCGCCAGAAGTCCGTCGGTTCGTCCCGCATTGTTGCAATCGGACGTACCGATCCGGCCCATCCGCGCATCGACTCCTGAACGGCTTTATGCTCGTCAGTGGTGGCGATGGTCACAGTCCGTACCGCCTTTCCGGCGTGACTCCCACACCTAGAACATGTTCTAATATCCTAGCTGGGCGGAAGTCAAGAGACGACCGATGCCCGTTGCCGGAATGCAGGAAAGGACTCTCATCAATGGCCAGTCCCTCCCGATCGCAGCCAGCCGATTCGAATGCGGCGGGGCGAGCATCGGCTACCGCGACGGTCACGACGCTGAGCGAGGACGAGCTCAGCTCGGCCGCGCAGCGGGAACGGCGTAAGCGAATTCTGGACGCGACGCTCGCGCTGGCCTCCAAGGGCGGCTATGACGCCGTGCAGATGCGCGCGGTTGCCGAACGCGCCGATGTCGCAGTCGGCACGCTCTACCGGTATTTCCCGTCCAAGGTGCATCTGCTCGTCTCCGCGCTGTCGCGGGAATTCGAGCAGATCGAGGGCAAACGCAAACCACTTGCCGGCCAGACGCCGAACGAGCGCATGCATCTGCTGCTGACTCAGATCACCCGGATGATGCAGCGCGACCCATTGCTCACCGAGGCGATGACGCGCGCGTTCATGTTCGCCGACGCCTCGGCGGCCGCCGAGGTCGACCGGGTCGGCAAGGTGATGGACCGGGTATTCGCCAGGGCCATGAACGACGGCGAGCCCACCGAACGTCAGTTGGCGATCGCGCGGGTGATAAGCGATGTCTGGTTGTCGAATCTGGTTGCCTGGCTGACCAGACGCGCCTCGGCAACCGATGTGACCGAGCGGCTGGAACTCACCGTGGATCTGCTGCTCGGCGACAACGGCGCCAACCGCTAGCGATCGCTTGCGGTTCACTCGAAAAGGTCAGCTGCTAGCACCGATCAGCTCATGCCCGGCAAATCGACCGGGCCTGTCACGCAGCATCAATCGGATCCGCTGACGTGAGCCTGCACACGCTGGTAGTTGTGTAAAAACGCGTCAGCTGGGCAGATCCAGTAAGGGGCGGCTAGACGCGTGCGCAATCATGCGCACGCCACGCGGCGCGCTTCGGTGCGGCAAATTCAACAAAGTATTGTCACGCGTGCCCCGGAAAAAACTCCTCCGATCACTAGGTTGGATGCGTGAGCGCACAGGATCTGCCACTGGAACTTCGCCGTGCACTGTCGACGGTCGCGCGCGTGCCACGGCTTTTGGTCGCATCGGACTACGACGGGACGATCGCACCCATCGTGTCCGACCCGTCGAAGGCCTTTCCACATCGAGAATCGGTAAGCGCGCTACGAGCGCTTGCCGGTCTCACCGGAACGACCGCCGCCGTGATCTCCGGCCGGGCACTGCGAGATCTCGCGGCATTGTCGCGACTTCCGGTCGAGGTGCAACTAATCGGCAGTCATGGTTCGGAATTCGATGTGGGTTTCGTGCACGCCATCGACAATGATGCCAAACAACTGCTGGTCGAAGTACAGACCAGTCTGACGCAGATCGCCGCGGAAAATCCCGGCGCCAGCGTCGAGATCAAACCGGCCAGCGTCGCGCTGCATGTTCGCAATGCGAGTCCGGAAATTGGGCTACGCGCACTGAAGGCGGTGCGCCAGGGTGCGGCCTGCTGGGTCGGCGTGCAGGTGACCGAGGGTAAATCGGTTATCGAGCTCGCGGTGATCCAGACGGATAAGGGCGTCGCGCTCGATACCGTCCGACATCAGGAAGGCGCGTCGGCCGCGGTGTTCTTCGGCGACGATGTCACCGATGAGAAGGCTTTCCGCATGCTGTCCGGTCCTGATGTCGGCATCAAGGTCGGCGACGGCGAGAGCCTGGCCAAATACCGGGTCGACAGCACAGAGGCGGTGTCCTGGGCGCTGGCCTACCTGCTCGAGGAGCGACGCACCTGGTTGGCCGGTGCGAGCGCGCCGCGCATCGAGCGGCTGAGCATGCTGGCCAGTCCGCGCTCGGTGGCGCTGCTCACACCCGACGCGACGGTCACCTGGTTCTGCCATCCGGAGCCGGATTCGGCCGCGGTCTTCGCCCATCTACTCGGCGGACCGCAGGCCGGACACTTCACCATCGAACCGGAACGTCCTGGGCTGCCGCTGTCGCAGCGCTACGTCGACGGCACCATGACCGTCGAAACCCGCTGGGCCAAACTGCAAGTGGTCGACTACCTGCCGCACGATGTGGCACCCACCCGCACCGACCTGACCCGAGTGATCACCGGCGATGCCAAGGCGGTCGTAACCTTCGCGCCCCGACCGGAATTCGGCCAGGTTCCGGTCAGCATCGAAATCGAATCGAACGGACTGCGCGTGGTCGGCACCAATGATCCGATGGTGCTGCGCTCGCCCGGGGTGCACTGGCAGATCCAGTCCGACGGTATGCACAGCTCCGCGCGCGCGGTCGTCGATCCGTCCCGTGGCCCGATCGTGCTGGAAATGCGCTGCGGCACTCAGGATCTCGCGCCGGCAATGGTCAGCGAGCCGGAGCGGCGCAGGGATGCCGAGGACTACTGGTCCAAGTGGGCGGCCAAATTGCAACTGCCGCCGCTGAAGCCGGATCTGATGAAGCGTTCGGCACTCACGCTGCGCGGGCTGGTACACGCACCGTCGGGTTCCATCCTGGCCGCCGCCACCACCTCGCTGCCGGAAGATATTGGCGGCGTACGCAACTGGGACTACCGCTACTGCTGGCTGCGCGATGCCTCGCTCACCGCACAGGCATTGGTGTCACTCGGCTCGCTGACCGAGGCCGAGGAATTCCTCGGCTGGGTGCATCGGGTACTGGAGACGCTGCCCGGGCCGGAGCGCCTGCACCCGCTGTACACGCTCTACGGCGAAACCCTGCCGCCCGAGGCATCGATCGATCAGCTGCCCGGCTATGCGGGTTCGCGTCCGGTCCGCGTCGGCAATGCCGCGAATATGCAAGTGCAGCTGGATGTTTTCGGTCCGATCGTCGATCTCATCGCATCGCTGGCGCACGGCCGCGAGGCGAAGGGGCTGACCGATCCGGCCAAGGCACTGCCGGACGCCGACTGGGAACTGGTGCACGCCATGGTTTCCGCGGTGCAGCGGCGCTGGCAGGAACCCGACCACGGCATCTGGGAGATCCGCGGCAACCCTCGCCACCACGTGTACTCCAAGGTGATGGGCTGGCTGACCGTGGACCGGGCGATCACCCTCGCGCAGCGGTTCCAGCGTCAGATCGATCCGCTCTGGATCACATTGCGCGAGACCATCGCCGACGAGGTGAAGACCAAGGGCTGGAACGATGACGTCCAGTCCTACACCGCCGCCTATGACGGCACCGATCTGGACGCGGCCACCCTGCACATCGGCCTGAGCGGACTGATCGAACCGTCGGATCCACGTTTCGCGGCCACGGTCGTCGCCACCGAGGCAGAGCTGCGCAGCGGTTCGACGGTGTACCGATACCACCACGACGACGGCCTGCCCGGCGGCGAGGGGGGCTTCCACCTGTGTGCGGCCTGGCTGGTCGAGGCGTATCTGCTGATCGGTAAGCGCTCGGATGCCGAGGCGCTGTTCGCGCAGCTGATCGATGTCGCCGGACCGACGGGTCTGCTCAGTGAGGAGTACGACCCGGTCGCCGAACGCTCACTCGGCAATCATCCACAGGCCTACAGCCATCTGGGCCTGCTGCGCTGTGCACAGTTGCTGGGTAAGCCGGTAGAAGCATTCGTCTGAGCCCACCACCTCGGGCCCGCGAACCGATCGGTTCGCGGGCCCGACCCATATCCGGCGCAGCGTGATGCGGCAAACATCGACTCGTGCTTTAGCAGGGCCTGCTGCTACAGTTCAAATGGTAACGATTTCCATTATGATCTAGAGCACGCTCAGATCTGCCGCATTGCCAGGAGTACCCCGCGTGAGCACACGGATTGCCCTCAGATTCGCCGGTATCGCCGTGGGGGTCGCCACCGCACTGGCGCTCACCGCGTGCGGTAGTTCGAAGGCTTCGGATAAGCCGAGCGTCGTCGCATCCACCAATGTCTGGGGCAATATCGCGGCAACGATCGCGGGCCCGGATGCCTCGGTGACCGCGCTGGTCACCGATCCCGCCGCCGATCCGCATTCGCACGAGACCTCGGCCGTGGAATCGGCGAAGATCAGCGATGCCGATCTGGTCGTCTTCAACGGCGGCGGCTACGACGAGTTCATCGAGAAGGCGATCCAGGGCAAGGACAAGCACACCGTCGACGCATTCGAATCCCGCACCAATAAGAGTGACGAGAACGAGCACGTCTTCTACGACATCGGCACGGTGAGCGCGGTCGCCGACCGGATCGCGAGCACCCTCGGCGAAATCGACTCCGCCCACGCCGGCGCCTACACCGACCGCGCCGCCGCATTCAAGAGCCAACTGACCGCGATCACCGCCATCGCCACCAAGATCGCGGGCGAGCACCCCAAGACCCCGGTGCTGCAGACCGAACCGTTGGCGCACTACCTGCTGGTCGCCGCCGGAACCCAAGATCTGACTCCGCACGAATTCCAGGAGGCGATCGAGCAGGAGACCGATCCGGCTCCGGCCGCCGTCGCCGCCACCCAGGATCTGTTGACCGGTAAGAAGGTCCGCGCCCTGGTCTACAACATCCAGACCCAGGACAAGATCACCAAGGATTTGCGGGCGCTCGCGCAGTCGAATGGGTTGCCCATTGTCGAGGTGACCGAAACGCTGCCCGACGGTGTCGATTACATTCAGTGGCAGACCAAGAACGCCCAGGCCCTGGCCGCGGCGCTGGCCTGATCAATATGACAGCATCGCGTAGCGATTCCGTGAGGGGTGGTGGCCGGGTGACGGGTGGGCCAGCATCGCGTAGCGATTCCGTGAGGGGTGGTGGCCGGGTGACGGGTGGGCCAGCATCGCGTAGCGATTCCGTGAGGGGTGGTGGCCTGATGACGGGTGGGCCAGCATCGAGCAGCGATTCCGTGACGGGTGGCGGTCGGGTGACGGGTCCAATGGGAGCCGCGTTGACCACCGAAGACACCGACAGCGTGGAGCGGCAGTCCGATACCCGCTCAGCTGCCGTAAAACTCGATTCCGCCAGCCTGTCATTCGGCGAACGCAGGCTTTGGCAAGGGCTGGATCTAGAGATCGCGGCCGGTGAATTCGTCGCGGTTCTGGGGCCGAACGGGTCAGGCAAGACCTCGCTGCTGAAGGTGCTGCTCGGTCAGCTCGCGCTCAGCTCCGGCACCGCCGCTATCGCGGGCGGACCCGCGCGCGCTGGCAACCCGGATATCGGCTATGTGCCACAACAGAAGACGATTGACGCCGGTGTGCAGCTGCGCGGGGTCGATCTGGTCGGCCTCGGCGTCGACGGACACCGCTGGGGCCTCGGACTGCGTCGTCGAGCCGAGCGCAGGCGCAAGGTTCGCGCGGCCATCGCCGATGTGGGCGCGGAGAAATTCGCTTATGCGCCACTGGAATCCATGTCCGGCGGCGAACAGCAGCGGCTGCGGGTCGCGCAGGCGCTGGTCGGCGATCCCAAGGTGCTGCTCTGCGATGAACCGCTATTGAGCCTCGATCTGGCGAATCAGCGGTTGGTTTCGGAACTTATCGATCGACGCAGGCGAACCCATGACACCGCAGTGCTTTTCGTGACACACGAGATCAATCCCATTCTGCCGCTGGTGGATCGGGTGCTGTATCTGGTCGACGGCAAGTTCCGGATCGGCACGCCCGATGAGGTGATGACCTCGGCGGTGCTCTCGGAGCTGTACCAGACCGAGGTCGACGTGCTGCGGGTGCGCGGGCGGCTGGTCGTCGTCGGCACCGGCGACACCATGGATGCGCTCGGTGCGGCCGGGGCCCAACACTGCGACGGCGCAACACTTTCCGATGAGCTGTCCGAAACGAGCGGGGTTCGTTCGTGATCGACAGGCTCTCCGATGTCGTCACGAAGATGTTCGACTTCACCACCACCGCCGACCTGCTCTCCTACTCCTTCGTCCAGCAGGCGGTGTTCGCGGCCGCACTGCTCGGACTGCTGGCCGGTGCGATCGGGCCACTGATCATCAGCAGGCAGATGTCCTTCGCGGTGCACGGCACCAGCGAGCTGTCGCTGACCGGGGCGGCCGCCGCATTGCTCGCCGGAATCGGGGTCGGGCTGGGCGCGATCGTCGGCTCGGTGGTGGCGGCGGTGCTGTTCGGTTTGCTCGGAACCAAAGCCAGAGAACGCGATTCGGTGATCGCGGTGGTGCTGTCGTTCGGACTCGGACTCTCGGTGCTGTTCCTGTGGCTCGGTCCCGAACGCGCCGGGTCGAAGTTCTCGCTGTTGACCGGCCAGGTGGTCAGCGTCGGATACAACGGGCTCGCACTCCTGCTGACCTGCACAGTTCTGGTCCTCGCCGTGCTTGCGGTGGTATACCGGCCGCTGTTGTTCGCGAGTTCGGATCCTGAGGTCGCACTCGCACGCGGGGTTCCGGTGCGGGCGCTTTCGGTGGTGTTCGCGGTCATGCTCGGCATTACCGCGGCCTTCGGTGTGCAGATCGTGGGCGCGCTGCTGGTGCTCGCGCTGCTGATCACGCCCGCGGCCGCTGCGGCGCAGTTGACCGCGAATCCGGTGCGCGCCACGGTGCTGGCGGTGCTGTTCGCGGAAACGGCGGCAGTGGGCGGCATCCTGTTGTCACTCGCGCCGGGCGTCCCGGTCTCCACCTTTGTCACCACCATCTCCTTCCTGATCTATCTGGTCTGCCGAGTCATCGGGCCCCGACGCCGTCAAGCCGCCCGCACCCGCTGACTCCTCCTCTCCAACCCGAGCCGGTGCCGCGCACTTATTGCTCGCCGCGTACGGAATAGCCGGCAAGGCCGTGCGTGGCGCGCCCAGTGCGCACGGACTACCGGGCACAGCGCACGCGGGCAGCGCGGATCGCCGCACGCGGATCGGGTGCCCGAACTGGCGAGCACCTGGCCGGTGGGCGGTCGATCAGACGGTGCACAGAGCGATCAGGACCACGATCGAACCGCCGAAGACGATGATGTGGCGCAGGTTCTGCAGGTACGGGGTCCCCCAGCGGGGAAGGCGGCTTCGGCTACGTCGAGGAAGCTCTGGACGTCGATACGGGCCAGTTCCGGGTCACCCTTGCGGGCGAAGGCGATCGCGGTCATCACCAGCGCGATCCCGACCGGGGCCCAGGTCTCGTGGCCACCGGCGTCGAACCGCATGCCGTTCTCGGCGAGCCCCCCCGGGGCGCACACCCTGACGGGCCAATTCGGCATCGGCGGCGGTCTGGGCGGCGGCACCGTAGCGTGGCGCACCAGCGGAATGCTGACGAAGGCGAGAGCGATCAGCAGTTGGGCGACAGCGGCGACGGTCATCATGGCGGTTTCTCCTCATCGGGTTGTTCGTCGAGTGGGCTCCTCGAATGACCGAACGATCTCCCGCCGCGCCGACAGCGCGCTGACACCTGATCAGCCCGCGCTGACATCAGATATCAGCAGGTCAGCAAGGCTCTAACCGGCCGTGCACAACGTTTGATGGCAGTCGCCTTCAGTCGGACACCCCCGGTTTCGTATGCTCGATCCACGCGCCCCATCGAACGAATGGTGACCAATGATCGACTTCACGATTCCCGCCGAACTCGTCGCCGAACGCGACCGGGTCCGCCAGTTCGTCATCGACAAGATCGTCCCCTTCGAACGCGACCCTCGACTCACCTCGCACGGCCCGACCGACGAACTGCGCCAGGAACTCGTCGAGCTGGCCCGCGCGGAAAAACTGCTGACAGTGCAGGCCCCGGAGGACCTCGGCGGGCGCGGCCTCACCCATATCGAGCAGGCCGTGATCTACGAGGCGGCGGGCTGGTCCACCCTCGGCCCCGTCGCCATGAACTGCGCCGCACCCGATGAGGGCAATATGTTCCTGCTCTCCAAGATCGCCAACCCGGAACAGATCGAACGTCACCTCGCCCCCGCGGTCGCCGGACACCGCCGCACCGTCTTCGCCATGACCGAACCGGACGGCGCGGGTTCGGATCCGAATCAGCTGGCCACCGAGGCCGTCTTCGACGGCGAGAACTTCACCATCAACGGCCGCAAATGGCTCATCACCGGCGCGGACGGCGCGAAGACCTGGATCATCATGGCGCGGGTCGCACCGAATCCGCATATGCCCGACGGCCCGACGCTGTTCCTGACCGAAGGCGACCAGCCCGGTATCGTCATCGAACGCACCATGAACACCATGGACCGCAACTATGTCGGCGGTCATGGCGTGGTGCGCTTCGAGAATCTGGTGCTGCCCAAGGCGGCGCTGCTCGGCGAAACCGGTCAGGCACTGCGCTACGCCCAGTTGCGACTGGCCCCGGCCCGGCTCACCCACTGCATGCGCTGGCTCGGAGCCGCCGAACGCGCACAGTCCATCGCGGTCGAATACGCCAGGACCCGCACCGCCTTCGGCAAACCGATCGGCGACCACGAGGGCGTTTCGTTCATGTTGGCCGATAACGAGATCGCCCTGCACCAGTGCCGCCTCACCATCTGGCATGCCTGCTGGCTGATGGACCAGGGCGAGAAGGCCAGGCACGAGAGTTCGATCGCGAAGGCATACGTCTCCGAGGAACTGTTCAAGGTCGCCGACCGCTGCGTGCAGGTGCTCGGCGGCATCGGCATCAGCGATGAGACGGTCGTCGAAATGATCTTCCGCGACATGCGCGCCTTCCGCCTCTACGACGGCCCAACCGAGGTACACAAGTACGCCATCGGCCGCCATGTGCTGCGTTGAATTGCCGCGCCTTCGGCGCGGCGTGTTCACGGCCCGTCTCGCGTCCGACCCTTTCGAGCGACCTGCAAGCAGTTCGCTAGCGGGTGCCGTCGAGACTCGCGCCTGCGGCGCATGCGCTTCGTCGACTCGACTCTGTTGAATGGCCGCGCTTCGGCGCGGACGCGAGACGGGCCGCGAACTGCTCGCTCGTAAGACTCGCTCCATGGGGGTGATCAGTGCTTGAACGGCCTTCGTCGGGACGGGCACGCAGCCGCGCGGGTCGACTACCATCCAGTGGCATGAGTTCGGAACTGCTCGTCGATGTCTCCGCGGGCATCGCCGTCCTCACCCTCAATAGACCCGCACAGCAGAATGCCGTCACCCCGGCCATGGCCGCCGAATTGAGTGCGGCACTCCAGCGTTGCGATGTCGAGGATGCGATTCGCGCGGTCATCATTACCGGCACGGCACCCGCGTTCTGCGCGGGTGCGGATCTGTCCAATCGGGTCGGCGAGGTCAGTGCGACCATCGAACCGGCGCCGTGGCGGGTGCGCAAACCGGTAATCGCGGCGGTGAACGGGCATGCGGTCGGCATCGGACTCGCACTGGCCCTGCAATGCGATCTGCGGTACATGGCACGCGACGCGGTCTACGGACTCAATCAGGTGCGTCGCGGTGTACTCGCCGACGGCTACGCGCACTGGACGCTGCCGCGGCTGGTCGGCATGGCCAATGCCGCCGACATCATGCTGACCGGTCGCACCTTCGACGGCGACGAGGCCAAGGCCATGGGCCTGGCCAATGGCTGCCTGCCCGGAGGCGAGGTGCTGCCGACGGCACTGGCCATCGCCCATGACATCGCGAACGGGGCGGCGCCGCTGCCGGTAGCACTGTCGAAGCGGCTGCTATGGGAGAGCCTCGGCATGAGCCCGGCCATGGTCGGTCAACTGGAGACCGATCTGAACCAGCACGTCAGCAAGAGCATCGACGGCGGTGAGGCAATGGCGGCCTTCCGGGATCGCCGCCAGCCCAATTGGACCGGCAGCATCAGCGAGGAATGGCCCGCCTGGGACAGCAAGGACGATAAGCAACGGCCAAGCCTGGATTGACCCGCATGGCTACGCGCGGCCGCCGATCAGTATGAGCAGGAATACGATCGCCATGCAGACCATGAGGATCGTGCCGATAACGCCGAGGATGTAGCCGACCAGCACCTGGGTGCGTCCGCCGTAACCACCGTGGGATTCCTCGATCTGGTCGAGCGCGCGTCTGCCGAGCGCCCAGGCAACCGGTCCGAGCGCACCGCAGCAGAACAGACTCGCCGCACCGAGCGCAAGCACCGCCGTCGCATGCGGATGCTCGACCGTCTCCTGGGGAGCCTGATTCGGGATGACCACGAGTCGAATTCTACGGGGCCGGAGTCGATTTGCGGTTCAACCCCGGCGGCCGATTTGCTCGATCGCTGATTCGCGGGCCGCCCGTTGCGGTTCGAACAGGTCTGCCGATGAACCAGCTTCGGTATTCAGACTCGGCGCTGGCGCGCGATCTCGGAGAGTACGACGCCCGCCGCGACGGACGCGTTCAACGATTCCACCGGCCCCGCCATCGGAATGCCGAGAATCGAATCACAGGTCTCGCGAACCAGCCGGGACAGGCCCTTACCCTCCGAACCGACCACGACCACGGTCGGGATGCGACCGTCGAAATCATCGATGGTGGTATCACCGCCTGCGTCCAGACCGACGATCTGGAATCCCTTGGACGCCCAATCCTTCAGTGTGCGAGTGAGATTCGTCGCCCGCGCGACCGGAAGCCGGGCCGCGGCACCGGCACTGGTGCGCCAGGCCACCGCGGTCACGCTCGCGCTGCGGCGCTGCGGAATCAGCACACCCTGGCCACCGAAGGCGGCCACCGAACGGATCACCGCACCGAGATTGCGCGGATCGGAGATATTGTCCAGCGCGACCAGCAGGGCGGGTTCGGCCGAATCCTGGACCCGCGCAACCAGATCATCCGGATGGGCATACCGATACGGCGGCACCTGCAGCGCAACACCCTGATGCAGTCCGTTGGCGCTCAACCGGTCCAACTCGGAGCGCGGCACCTCGAGAATCGAGATGCCCGCATCTGCGGCAATCTTCACACTTTCGGTGAGCCGGTCGTCGTTCTCGGTGCCCACGGCAACGTACAGCGCGGTCGCGGGCACACCGGCACGCAGACATTCGACGACCGGATTGCGGCCGAGCACCATCTCCGGACTGTCGTCGCTCTTACGTCCGGCCGGCCGAGCGCCACCGCGCGGACCCGACTTGCCTTGCGCCGCTGCCTTCGCCTTGGCCGCCGCGCGCTTGGCGGCGGGATGTTTGGTGCGCGCCTCGGCGGGCGGGGTCGCACCGCGCGGTTCCAGACCGCGCCGCCGCTGCCCACCGGAGCCGACGACTGCACCCTTCTTGCTGCCGCCCTTGCGGATCGCGCCTCGACGCTGCGAATTACCTGCCATCAGTTCGCCTTTCCACGCTGTACCGCGCCCGGCGAATGCTGTGCCGCGCCCAGCGACCATTCCGGACCCTGTGGGGTATCGGTCACTTCGATTCCGGCCGCCTGCAACCGGTCCCGCGCCGCATCGGCGCTGGCCCAGTCCTTCGCGGCGCGCGCCTGCTGGCGCCGGTCGAGTTCGGCACGCACCAACACGTCCAGGGCATCCAGTGCGACGGAATTGTCCTGTGGGGTGTACCACTGCGGGTCGAACGGGCAGACGCCGAGGATATTCAGCATGGCCCGCACCTGCCCGGCCAGTTCGACCGCCTCATCGATCGCGCCCGACTCCAGCGCCTTATTGCCCTCGTGCACAACGCGGTGCACCTCGGCCAAGGCCCGTGGAATCGCCAGATCGTCGTCGAGCGCCTCAGCGAACGCATCGGTCCACTTGCCGACCGCGATCTCACCGGCCCGCTCGGCCACCCGATGCACGAAGGCCTCGATGCGCTGATACGAGGCCGCGGCATCGTAGAGCGCCTTATCGGAGTACTCCAGCATCGAACGGTAGTGCGCGCTACCCAGGTAGAACCGAAGTTCAACGGCCCGAACCTTTTTCAGCACATTCGGCACCGATAACACATTGCCGAGCGACTTGGACATCTTCTCGCCGCCCATGGTCACCCAGCCGTTGTGCAGCCAGTACTGCGCGAAACCGGCACCGGCCGCCTTGGACTGGGCGATCTCGTTCTCGTGATGCGGGAAGACCAGATCCATTCCGCCACAATGGATATCGAATTCGGAACCGAGGTAGAACTCGGCCATCGCGGAGCATTCCAGATGCCAGCCGGGCCGACCGGGACCCCACGGCGACGGCCACGTCGGCTCGCCGGGTTTAGCGGCCTTCCACAGCGTGAAGTCGCGCGGATCGCGCTTGCCCGCACCGGCGCTCTCGCCCTGGTGCACGTCATCGAGTTTGTGCCCGGACAGGCTGCCGTATTCCGGATAGCTGACCACGTCGAAGTAGACGTTGCCCTCCGAGGCATAGGCGTGCCCGCGCTCGATCAACCGCTGCATCAGATCGATCATCTGGGTGATGTGGCCGGTCGCGCGTGGCTCCACCGAAGGCGGCAGTACGCCGAGGGTTTGGTAGGCGTTGTCGAAGGCGCGCTCGTACGTGGACGCCCATTCCCACCAGGGCCGACCCGCTTCGGCGGCCTTGGTCAGGATCTTGTCCTCGATATCGGTGACATTGCGGATGAACCACACGTCATAGTCGTGGGCGAGTAGCCAGCGCCGTAGTACGTCGAATGCGACTCCGCTGCGCACATGGCCGATATGGGGTTCCCCCTGCACGGTGGCGCCACAGAGGTACACCGAGGCACGGCCGGGGACCAGTGGCGCGAAATCGCGCATGGTCCGCGTGTCGGTGTCAAAAAGGCGCAGAGTCACGGAAGTCGATCCTAGCTGGTAGATAAGGCCGTTCACGGAGCGGCTCAGGTCGGCGGAAGCTGGATCAGCGACACTCTTGTAGCAGGGCGGTAGCCACTGCCGCAATGCCCTCGCCGCGGCCGGTCAATCCGAGGCCGTCGGTTGTGGTGCCCGACACCGAGACCGGGGCGCCGAGCAGCTCGCCGAGTACCTCTTGGGCCTCGGCGCGACGCGGTCCGATCTTCGGCCGATTGCCGATCACCTGGACCGCCGCATTGACGATTTCGAAGTCTGCCGCGTCAAGGAGCCTTCGCACTTCTTTGAGCATGGCCGCGCCCGAAACGCCTGCCCATTCCGGCCGACCGGTGCCGAAGACCGCGCCGACATCGCCGAGTCCGGCCGCGGAAAGCAGCGCATCACACAGTGCGTGCGCGGCGACATCGCCATCGGAATGTCCGGCGCAACCATCGTCGCCGTCGAAGAGCAGACCCGCCATCCAGCACGGCCTGCCCGCTTCGACGGGATGGACATCGCTGCCGATGCCGACGCGCATGCTCATGCCTGCGCCTCGCTAGCGCTCAGCTCCAGAACGACCATGCACACGGCTGTGTCGAACGCTCGCTCGCTGCGCTCACTCATGCCTGCGCCTCGCTAGCACTCGGCTCCAGCACGACCATGCACACGGCTGTGTCGAACGCTCGCTCGCTGCGCTCACTCATGACAGGCCTGCCGTCCGCGCACCCTCGAGCGCCGCATTCGCCAACACCAGATCGAGCCGAGTGGTGATCTTGAAAGCCATGGGGTCGCCCGGAATCGTGCGCACCCGGGTGCCGAGCAGTTCGACCAGACCGGCGTCGTCGGTGGCCTGCAGGCGCTCATCGGCATAGGCCGCGCGCAGCAAGTCGGCGGCGAAACCCTGCGGAGTCTGAATGGCGCGCAGACCGGCACGGTCGGGCGTACCGGTGACCTCGCCGCGCACGTCGACGGATTTGATGGTGTCGACCACCGGCAATGCGGGCACGACAGCTTCGGCACCGGCACGCAGTTCCGCGACCACCCGGGCGATCAGCTCGGGCGGGGTCAATGCGCGGGCGGCGTCGTGCACGAGGAAGTGGGCGGCATCGGGGGCGGCGGCGATACCGGAGCGCACCGAATCGGTGCGCTCGGCGCCGCCGATGACCACGCGCACCGACTCCGAGGGCGGCAGCAGGGCAACGGCGCTCTCGACGAGTTCGGTGGGGACCATCACGATGATCCGGTCGACCACCCCGGAGGCGATCAGGCCGTCGACGGCCAGCCGGACCATAGGTGTGCCGCCGACCGTGACGAACGCCTTGGGTGTCGATTCACCCAGACGAACGCCACGGCCGGCGGCAGGCACCAACGCAACGACGGATCCGTCGTTGTTAGAAACGTTCACGGTCAGGAAGCCGCGGCGAGAACCTCATCGAGGAGCGTCTCGGCCTTGCCGTCATCGGTCCCCTCGGCGAGCGCGAGCTCACCGACGAGGATCTGACGGGCCTTGGCCAGCATCCGCTTCTCACCCGCAGACAGACCGCGGTCCTGCTCCCGACGCCACAGGTCGCGAACGACCTCGGCCACCTTGTTCACATCGCCGGAGGCGAGCTTCTCCAGGTTGGCCTTGTAGCGGCGAGACCAGTTAGTCGGTTCTTCGGTGTGTGGCGCACGCAGCACCTGGAAGACTCGATCGAGACCCTCCTGGCCGACGACGTCACGCACGCCGACGTATTCGGCGTTCTCTGCGGGAACGCGCACAGTCAGGTCACCTTGGGCGACCTTCAGGACCAGATACTCTTTCTGCACACCCTTGATGGTGCGAGTCTCGATTGCTTCGATCAGCGCCGCTCCGTGGTGGGGGTAAACGACGGTGTCTCCGACCTTAAAAATCATGTGTCCCGTGCCCCTTTCGATGTTCACAGTTTAACATGCGACTCGGTAACGGCGCGATCAACTGTGCAGGTCAGGGCCACAACGAGCCAACCGCGGGGGTTGACAGAACCGGCGCGGTGTGCATTGCGTTGTGCCAGAACAGGTTATCGACCGGCGCGAATAGCGCACCGAACGGTCCGCGAGCCCAGCAGCGTGTCCGCAACCACGCTGCCGCCACGAAAAACCGTTACCCAACGGATGCCGAGCATTGGGGTGTCCGAACCTTCCAACCCTGGGGACCATAGATTCAACACAACCCCCGCGCCCCCGCCGCGGAGGCTACTACTACGCTGCCTAGTTATTACTCTCCCTAGCGGAGTGAGCCCGGTCGACATGGAGGGACAACCCGTGACTGCCCTGAAAGCTGTGACCGCCTCGACAGGGGCGCGTCGTCGCATGGTTTCGGTCGCCGCGCTCGCCGCCGGAGCGGCCCTCGTGCTGTCCGGCTGCGGTGCGGGCCAGGTCGCACAGACCGCGACCCAGGTCGCCGCGGTCAACGGCAATCACGCCGACATCGACCGGATCTCGTTGCGCAATGTGCACATCGTCTTCCCGGCCGCTGGCACCGACTACACCAATGCCAAGGGCGGCAAGGCGATCATCGCGCTGTCGGCCATCAACAATGGCGAAACCGTCACCGACGAGTTGACCAGCATCACCACCGACCTCGGTACGGTGAAGATCACCCCGCCCGCGGGTGCCTCGGCCTTCCAGATCGCACCGCAGCAGACGGTCGTCGCGGCGACCTCCCCCGCCGCCAAGTCCGACGAGCACGGTGCGACGCCCAGCAGCACCGCCGCTCCGGCCACTAGCGCCGCGCCCGGCTCGGCCAGCGAGAAGACCCCTGTCGATCCGGAGAAGAAGCCGGGCCTGATCGAGATCACCGGCCTGACCAAGGACATCACCCCCGGGCTCACCTACGCGGTGACGTTCAACTTCAAGCAGAACGGCACCGTCACCGTGCAGGTGCCGGTCGACGCCGGTGCGGGGACCGAACGGCACGAAGGCCAGGCCGCCGCGACCGAGGGCGAGCACAAGGGCGGACACTGATCCACTGCCCTGGTCGAGGTACGGCTGTCGCGCATTCGCGCGGCAGCCGTTTTCGTATCCCGATTGTCGGGGGCGGTACGTAAGGTGCGCGTGTGGCCAAGACCAAGTCGATCTTCCGATGCTCCGAATGCCGGTACGAGGTCGCCAAGTGGGTGGGCAAATGCCCGGACTGCGGCGCATGGGGCACCGTCGACGAGGTAGCCGGATCGGCGGCCACCGCGGCATCACCGGTCGGCCGCAAGGCCATGCTGCCGAGCACCGCCGCCGCACCCATCTCGCATATCGATTCGAAGGTCACCAAGGCCAGGCCGACCGGTGTCGAGGAACTCGACCGGGTGCTCGGCGGAGGCATCGTGCCCGGATCGGTCGTACTGCTCTCCGGTGAGCCCGGCGTCGGCAAGTCGACGCTGCTGTTGGAGGTCGCCCATCGGTGGGCCACCCAGCGCGACGAGAAGTCGCTGTATGTCACCGCCGAGGAATCCGCCGGACAGGTTCGGCTGCGCGCCGACCGGACCAATGCGGTGCACGAAAGGGTCTATCTCGCAGCGGAATCGGATCTGTCGATCGTGCTCGGCCATATCGAACAGGTGCGCCCGACACTGCTGGTGGTCGACTCGGTGCAGACCATGCTCGTCCCGGAGGTGGACGGCACCATCGGGGGCGTCACCCAGGTGCGCGCGGTGGCGGCGGCGCTCACGTCACTGGCCAAGGCGAGCGGAATCGCGGTGCTGCTGGTCGGACATGTCACAAAGGACGGCAATGTCGCCGGCCCGCGCACGCTCGAGCATCTGGTGGATGTGGTGCTGCAATTCGAGGGCGACAAGAACTCCACACTGCGCATGGTGCGCGGCATCAAGAACCGCTTCGGCAGCTCCGATGAGGTCGGCTGCTTCGAATTACACGACGACGGGATCTCCTGCGTCACTGATCCGTCCGGACTGTTCCTGCACCACCGCACCGATTCGGTATCGGGTACGGCGGTCACGGTGGCGATGGACGGTAAGCGGCCGCTGGTCGCCGAGGTGCAGGGGCTGACCGTGCACACCGAGATCCCGAATCCGCGGCGCGCGGTGAGTGGACTGGACTACAACCGGGTCGCGATGGTGCTCGCCGTACTACAGAGCCGCGGTCGGGTTTTTCTCGGCAAGCACGACGTCTACGCCGCGACCGTCGGCGGCATGCGTCTGTTGGAACCGGCCGCGGATCTCGCTGTTGCACTTGCCATTGCGAGTGCCGAGCGTGATCAGGCGCTGCCGGTCGGCTGGGTCATCCTCGGCGAGGTCGGGTTGGCGGGCGAGGTGCGCCGGGTCACCGGCCTGGAGCGCAGACTCGCCGAGGCCGAACGCCTCGGCTTCACCACCGCCCTGGTGCCCCCCGGTTTGGCACGCACCAAGAGCGGCATGAAGATCCACGAGGTGGCCGACGTCAAATCAGCCATCCGCCTCGCCGGTCTCCGCAAACAGCGCGCCGCACCCACCGAAACAGCCCCCGACTTCTGACCCGCTGCCGCACAACCAACTGATCACGACAGCCAATGGCTATCTCGCACTACCCCCAGGCTATGCGCGATGACCACTGGTTATGCGATGTTGAAGGGTTCGGCGGCGCTGCGTAGTGAGCCCAGTTGGGCGACAACGGCGTACGCGCCGGGTGGGACCTGGACGCGGTCGCCCACGCAGTTGGGTTGGGACGTCGAGCCGGACCAGGTGACCATGAAGGCCGCCTGTTCGCCGCGGTTCAGGGTGCGGACATCGGGGGCGCCATCCGGGTAGCAGTCGGTGCTCGACCACAGGCGGCGCTGGCCGTCGAGGGTGGTCACCGAGACCTGCTGCAATCCGGAGCCGACATCTCGCGAGCAGGCAGTGGACGAGATATTGGTGATCACGATGCCGAATACCGGATTCTCGCCGGTCTTGTAGGTCGGCTGCTCGACGGTCACCTTCACCGCCAGCGACTGATCCGGGCAGGTGCCCGCGGCGACCTGACTTCCGCTCGCGGCCGCGGCGGTAGTACCGGAGGGCTTCGCACTGGATTCGCCGGTGGCCGGTGGCGGCGTCGAGGCCGACGCGCCCGCTGGCTTATTCGTCGCCAACGCCGAACTCGTCGCGGCCGCCTTCGTTGTACCGGGCGAATCGCCGCCGCGCGTGACCGTCAACACCAACCAGATCACCAGTACGAGCGCCACGACCAGGACGCCTACGGCGAGCGCGCGGCGTCGCCAGTAGATCTCCGGAGGCAGCGGTCCATTCGGTTCCAGCACGGAGTCAACGGTAAGGGCACGATCCGGTGCAGCGACTCAGGACCCCGGCGTGTCGGATCGGAAAACGCGCGCACGGCAGGTAAATTCCGCTCCCGCCGGCGGCCGTCTCAGATCAGCGGTATCAGACCAGCTCACCGATATTGCCGACGACCCGCTGCAGCTTGACCTCGCCCTCGGCCAGTTTGTATGTGACGCAGGCAATCGCGCACTCACCCGTCGCGACGCGCTGCGAAATGATCATCGAGCGCTGCATGAGCAGTCGGCTGGTCTCCACCACATGCCTGGCCTCCATCTCGTCGACGGTGGACAGTCCCTCCCTGCGGCCGATCAGAATCGACGGCGTGACCCGCTCGACCACACTGCGGATGAAACCGCCGGGCACCTCGCCGCCGTCGAGCGCGTCGAGGGTGGCCTTCACCGCACCGCAGCTGTCGTGCCCGAGCACCACGATCAGCGGCACATTCAAGACCTGTACGCCGTACTCGATCGAGCCGAGCACTGAGCTGTCCACGACATGGCCCGCGGTGCGCACGACGAACATATCGCCGAGGCCCTGGTCGAAAATCAGCTCGGCGGCAACGCGGGAGTCACCGCAGCCGAACAGGATCGCGTGTGGGTGCTGGCCACTGACGAGCTTGGCCCGGTCGGCTGCGCCCTGACTAGGATGCAGCAGGTTGCCGTTCACGAAGCGTGCATTGCCCTCGCGAAGGGATTTCCAGGCACTGATCGGGTTGGAATCCGGCATACCGACCATTGTGCACATCGCAGTGGTTACCAGCGAGTCGGTTTCGTTACGGCTCGGCAAATATAGACCGGCCGCAGGACAATAGGAACGGTGAGGGCAGTGTCGGAGGGCGGCGCAGCGCAACGGCGTGCAGGCGGAAAACCCAAGATCACGACGGGTACCAACCGGATGGATGCCGAGTTGTTGCTGGACTGGTACCGGGCGACCGCGCGGGATCTGCCGTGGCGGCGCAAGAATGTCACCGCCTGGCAGATCCTGATGAGCGAAATCATGCTGCAGCAGACCCCCGTGGTACGGGTCGAACCGATCTGGCGCAAGTGGGTCGCGCGCTGGCCGGTCCCCTCCGCCATGGCGGCCTCATCGCAGGCCGAGGTGTTGCGCGCGTGGGGCAAGCTCGGCTATCCGCGGCGGGCATTGCGGCTGCACGAATGCGCCAAGGTGCTCGCCGAGGAACACGGTGACGAGGTGCCCACCGATGTCGATGTGCTGCTCAGCCTGCCAGGTATCGGCGCGTATACCGCACGGGCGGTGGCCTGTTTCGCCTACGGACAGCGAGTGCCGGTGGTGGACACCAATGTTCGCCGAGTAGTCGCGCGGGCGGTGCACGGGCGGGCGGCGGCCGGGAACCCCTCGTCGCGCGATCTGCCTGAGACCGAAGCGCTACTACCGCGCCGAATCGACCATGCCGCGATATTTTCCGCCGCGCTGATGGAACTCGGCGCGACGGTGTGCACGGCCCGCACACCCGACTGCTCGCGCTGCCCGCTGCCGGAATGTGCGTGGGTTTCCGCGGGCAGGCCGGTCTCCGATGTGGTGCGCAAGACGCAGAAGTACGAGGGCACCGATCGTCAGGCGCGCGGTCGGCTGCTCGATGTGTTGCGGGACGCAACCGGTCCGGTCGAGCGAATCCGCTTGGATCTGGCCTGGACTCGCGATCCCGGCCAGCGCGACCGCGCGTTGGACTCGCTGCTCGTCGACGGTCTCATCGAACAGACTCCCGACGGGCTGTTCGCCCTGGCCGGCGAGGGCTGAACCAATCGCAACCGGGGTTGTAGTGGCCGCAAACCCAACCACATGCTGGGTCATCGAACGAACGCGACGACTTGTCAGCCCTGGCCAGCGGACTAGATCAATCTCGTACGCGGTGGTCGAGAATTTTGCGAAGGAAGGCTTCGACCTCGGTGCGGTAGCGCTCGGGCTGATCGTCGTGAACCAGGTGTCCGGAGTTCGGAATTCGGACGTAGACGGCATCGGGATGGACCTCGGCCATCTGCCGCATCTGCCCCTCGGGAGTGATGGTGAATTCGCCTTCGATCAAGAGCGCCGGCGCTTCGACCGCGCGCCATTGCGCCCAGAAGTCGCGGGTCCCCCACTCCTCGGAGATATCGCGGAAGGTCGCGACCGAACCGTGTAGGCGATAGCCGTCCGGACCCTGATCGAAAGAGTCGAGGAAGTACCGCCCGGCGACCGGGCCGAAGAAGTCCAACACCGCGTCCGCATTCGGAAATGGCTGCGGCCAGGCCTCGATCATGGCCGCCCAGTTCGCGGCGGTGCGACCACGGAAGTCGGGGGCGATATCCTCGACCACCAGCGCGCGCACCCGCTGCGGATACTGCGCCGCGAATACCCAGCCGTGCAGGCCACCCATCGAATGTCCGATGACCACCATGGGTTCGGAAATTTCGGCCGTCGCCGAAGCGAGGTCATCGATGAAAGCCTCGGTGGTCAGCTCCACGGGTGCGGGGCGACCGTGACCAGCGGCGTCGAAGGTGTAGATGTGGCCGAACTTCCGCAGCCAGCCCAGCTGATCGCGCCAGGTGCGGGCACTGCCCATCAGTCCGTGCAGCAGCAGGATCGGCACTCCCGCTCCGCCTTCGTCGTACAACACTGGGTCATCTTGCCGCGCCTGCGGCGCGGCGTGTTCGCGGCCCCCTGGTGTCTCGCGTCCGAGCCGTCGAGACTCGCGACTTCGTCGCATGCGCTTCGACGGCTCGATGTGGATGTAGACGCTGACCTCGCGTACGCGGCGGGTGCT
>NZ_JBFANH010000042.1:0-57362 GCF_040674755.1 Nocardia sp. NPDC049737
CACCAGCGCCACCGCGCCACTCAACCTGCCTCCAAAGTCCGTGGTCACCCCAGGGAGACATGATCATCCCGAGCCAGATTCCACGTAACTTTTAAAATGCTGAAACGGCAAATGTTCGGCAGAGCCAACTTCGACCTCCTACGTCGCCGTGTTCTCTTGGTCGAGTAGCACGCCGCCACCGAAAGTGCGCCAGAGCCACCTACAAGTGGCCATTGACTCCGACATCCGGTCAGTCTGCGAATTGCTCACGCAGAGCGGTTTTGCGAAACTTGCCAGTAGCCGTGCGGGGGATCTCGGAGAGGAACTCGAATCGATCCGGCACTTGCCATTTCGCGAACTGGGTCGAGAGGTGTTCTCTGAGTTCGTCGGATGCGACGGTGTGCCCGCTTCGGGGCACTACGACCGCGAGTGGACGCTCGCCCCATCGGGGGTCAGGGACCGCGATTACCGCCGCCTCCGCGACGGCTGGGTGATCCATCAGGTGATTTTCCAGGTCGACTGAGGAGATCCATTCGCCTCCGGATTTCACCAAGTCCTTCACGCGGTCGCAGATGCGGATAGACCCTCGTCTATCGATGCGTACGACATCGCCTGTGCGGAACCATCCATCAGCGGTGAAGCTGTCGGCGCCCCTGCCGTTGTGATAGGCCGCAGCAACCCATGGTCCGCGTACTTCGAGTTCACCGACCGCTGTGTCGTCCCAATCGATCGGAGAGCCAGTATCGTCGACCGCGCGTATCTCGATCAGCGGAAGCGCCGTGCCCTGCCTGGTTCGATGCGAGTACCCAGCGTCAGGATCGTCATCGGTCTCGAGTTCGCGCGGTAGCCGGGAGATCGCTCCCAGCGGCGCCAGCTCGGTCATTCCCCAAGCTTGAATCACTTCCAAGCCGTGCTTGTCGTAACCCTCGAGCATGGAGCGTGGAACAGCAGCTCCCCCCACGATCAGCCGGTTCAGTCGTGACAGATCCCACCGATGCGGATCCGCGTCGAGGGCGGCCAGCATGTCCATCCACACCGTGGGAACGCCAGCCGTCACGGTCACGTGCTCGCTCGCCAGCAAGTCAAGAATGTTCGCGGGATCAAGCAGAGGTCCGGGAAAGATGATCGACGCACCAACGAGTGCAGCTGCATACGGCAAGCCCCAGGCGTTTGCGTGGAACATCGGAACAACCGGAAGAACGGTGTCTTGCATCGAGATCCCCACGACGTCCGGCAGTGCTGCGGCCATCGAGTGAAGGACGAGGGCGCGGTGCGAGTAGACGACGCCTTTGGGGCGTCCTGTTGTGCCCGAGGTGTAGCACATCACCGCCGCGCTACGCTCGTCGAGCGCTGGCCAAACCATTGGTTCTGCTGTCGCGATGCAGGATTCGTAGGCAATCGTTCCGTCAGGAACCGGCTCGCCCGACGTGACAACGATGACATGGTTGAAGGAGTGGGTTTCGATGATGCTTGAAGCGACATCCCATAGCGATTCATCGACGACAAGTACCGAGTCGCCGGCGTCGTCAGCGATGAACGCTAGTTCGTCTGGGTGCAGTCGCGGATTGAGTGTATGCAGGATCGCGCCCATCGCTGGCACGGCGAAGTACAACTCGAGATGTTCGGTTTGATTCCATAGCAGCGTGGCCACCAGGTCCCCCGGGGCGACTCCGAGGTCGGCGAGAGAAGTCGCAAGACGTTTTGCGCGACGGGCACATTCGCCGAGATTGGACCTTACGATACGACCGTCTGGTCGGCGCATAGCCACGTCAGCGTCGGTAAACAACTGCGCCCGTTCGACCAAAGTGGTCAGCAATAAGGGGTGCTCGTCCATCGTGAGTGCGTTGATCATCGTCTTTTCTTCTCTCGTCAGCGGGTGACATCTGTGCATCGACGACTGTGTAGAGGGAACCGGTTGCGGCGGCTGTAGTACATCGCCACAACTACAGCGGCCGAAATCGTTTGCACTTCAGGGCTGCGTCAAGAAATCGCAGTCTCGCCGTAGTGTGTCTAGTCCAGGACGGCCGACTGGACGAGGTCGGCATAGCGCTGGTGCCGTTCAGAGCTGCGCGAGTCTTCCATCAGGCCTGCGGAGAGAAAGACGTAGGAGATGTCACGGGCCGGATCGACCCAAAAGCACGTGGAGCCCGAACCTACTCCACCGAACGTTCCTGGCGAAGAGAGAAGCCCGAACGCATGGACGAAGGCTGCGGATCCTCGAACGTAGAAGCCCAGTCCCAGGTTCGCCGGAAATTCGGGCCATCCGCGCTGTTGGCGGGTGTAATCCCACAGACTGTTCGGGAGATCACCTGTCGCCACGGTGGTGGCCAGCCGCAGGATTGCCGGACTCAGCACGCGGACACCGTCGAGTTCACCGCCGCGACGCAAGGCCTCGGCGAATCGGAGCCAGTCCGTCGCGGTGGTAAACGCGCCACCTGCCGGAATCTCGACCCCCTCGATCGCCGACGCGACAGCGACACCCTCCAGCATTGCTGGATCGAACAGGGCGGCCCCGCGGTCACGGACGATCACGGGAACCGCTCGATCGGCGAGGTCTGCCCGCAGCCCGGCACCGAGTGAGGTGTCGGTCATGCCGAGTGGTTCGAGCAAGTCGTCGTGCAAGATTCGACCGAACGTACGGCTGCCGCCGTCCAATCGGCGCACGATCTCAGCGAGGACACTGTGTCCGACCACCGCCGAATAGCTGATGGTCGTCCCGGGAACGGACTGTGGAACCATCTTGCACACAGCGGCAGTGGTCGCCTGGATGTCGCCCAATACTTCCGGCGGAAGAGGCGCGCCCAGGGGCAGCCCTGCCTTGTGCAACAGCAGATCGGCAATGGTGGTGTTGCCCTTGCCATTTGCCGCGTATTCGGGAATGACCTCGCGGACCTGCGTAGTGAAGGAAATCTGACCGCGATCGATGAATTGGAGCACAGCGGCGTTGGTCATCGTCTTGAACATCGACAGCGTGACGAAGACCGAGTCGAGTTGCATTGGGCGCCCGGCTGCCCGGTCGGCATATCCGATCGCCTCGTGGAGAATGACCTCACCACGCCGGGCGACCAGGACCACTGCCCCGTCGTATTTCTCGGCGTCGATGTCGGACTTGATGGCCGCCGGAAGAAGCGATAGACGTTCCGCGTCGATGCCGAGTGATTGTGTGGCAGTGGTCATGTTGGACTCCTCAGTTGTTGCAATCAGTGGCTCCGCTGTCCAACTCGCTTGTCCAGCTGTTGAACGTGGCCTCGATTCGTCGTCAGAATCAGGATGATGCGCATCATCCTGATTGTCAATCGCCAAATGGGCTGCGACACCGAACACTTCCGGCACGCATCGCCTGAGGAACGACCCCTCGGGCAACCGCGTCACAAGCCCTTGCGAAGGCAATGTGAATCCCGAAGGCTCGAACAGCCCAACGACGACGACGGCGGACCTCATGCCGCCCATGCCGGCGACGTGATCAGCCCGAGCCGATTCGACCGATTTCGCTACTGTGCGAACGGCAGCCCGAACGGGTGGACCGGACCTACGAACACAGAAGCCGATGCGCCGGAGTGGCGAGCCTTCCCACTATCCGCACTGATGAGCGATCCCGGATCCGCTACCCAACTCGCACGCCCGGCGGGCGAGCGGCGCCGCAGGGGCGTCCATTGACAATCAAGATGATGTGCATAATCCTGATTGCAGGTCGCCACATGCGCTGCACTCCGCTTGGGGTGCGCAGCGCCCGAGAATGAAGGAATCCTTCCGATGGCCGAATCATTGACCCAGTTCACGATCACCGAGGCAGCGCCGGGATATTGGAGGGTGACGTTCAGCAATCCGCCGATCAACTTGTCGGATACGGACACCCTCCTCGAGCTACAGCGTGTCGTCGGTCTCATCGAGTCCGACGACACGCTGCGGGTCGTTGTGTTCGACAGCGCTGACCCCGACTTCTTCATCAATCACTACGACGTCTCCCGGTTCGTCGAGTTCCCCTTGGCGCCCGGGCCGACTGGTCTGCCGACGTTCATCGACACCACGACACGGCTGGCCACCTCCCCGGTCGTAACCATCGCGTCCATCCGCGGTCGCACACGCGGCGGGGGGTCTGAGATCGCCCTGGCATGTGACATGCGTTTCGCCAGTCTGGAGCGAGCGATCTTCGCGCAGATCGAAGTCGGGGCGGGCGTCTTCCCGGGAGGTGGCGGCATCGAGCGCCTGCCTCTGCTCGTCGGACGGGCCAGGGCACTCGAAATCGTCCTCGGCAGTGACGACTTCGACGCAGCAACCGCGGAGAACTACGGCTGGGTGAACCGCGCGTTCCCCGACGACGAGCTCGACGCCTACGTCGACAACCTTGCCAGGCGCATCGCGTCGTTCGACAAGCCTGCGCTCGCTGAGGCCAAGCGGTTGATCAACCGCAACACACTGCCCTCCGCTGAGGATCTGGTGCAGACACAAGACGCATTCCTCGACGCATTCTCCTGGCCCACTGTGCAGCAGAGGGGGGCCCGAATCCGCCATCGAGCAGGCGAAGTGGGTCCCGACTTCGAAGCACGCTTCGGCCATCACCTCGGCGATCTTGGCGGTGACTCCAATTGACACCCAGAGCGGCTCACCTGAGTACGGCCACAGCCATGGCGTACGTTCGGCTGCACAGGGTAAAAGTTAAGTTCGCCGGTATCAGACTGATGTCGGATCAGGCTCGGAGGTCTATTCGTGGGTAGTTCGCAGGCCGACAAGGCGGCAAGCCACGACCGCATCGTCAACATCGCTGCGACCCGAATGCGCCGTAGTGGCATCAACGGCGTCGGGGTAGCAGAGGTGATGCAGGAAGCCGGCCTGACCCATGGTGGCTTCTACCGACATTTCAAGTCCCGAGAGGAATTGGTCGGTGCCGCGGTGGAGCGCGCCTTGGTCCAGGGAAGCGCACGGACTATGGGCACGGCCGAGGAAGGCGGCAGACAGGCTTTCGAGGCGATCGTCGACGACTACCTAAGTCATGCCCACCGCGCCCATCCCGAGGCCGGATGCGCGGTGGCCGGGTTGGCTCAAGATATTTCGCGCGCGGATGATCGAACCCGCCTGGCTTACGGTCAGCAAGTCGAGCAGTATCTCGAGCTTTTCGCCGGGTTGACGCCGAGTTCGGACGCCGCTGCCGATCGACGTCGCGCCTGCTTAGTACTCAGCGCGCTGGTCGGCGCCATAGCCATGGCGCGAGCTGTCAGCGACGTCGACTTCTCCGATGACATCCTCTCCGAGACTGCGGCGGCACTCAAGGAGCTCTAGACGGCCGCGGCGATTGCGGCTTGCCACCCCGTACGTGGAACATCTTCATGCCTTCATCAAAGAACACAGTGTGGATGACGTCGGGGCTCTCGGAGACGAAGCCGACTACGGTGGCACGCCAGCCATAGTCGCGGTATCCCAGCTTGCAGACAGGACGACGCCGCCGACTGTGCCGCGGCGGCAGTGGCGGTGGCGGCCGGGTTTGGCACCGCGCGCCTCCACCAAATGCTCAGCGAGGCAGTCGATCACGCCATGGCCGCCGGAGATCCTGGGCGCGCGGTCGAACTCGTCGAGAAGAACGCACGAGACCTGGTACGTGGTATTTGCCCAGGCGTTTCACCACCTACCGCCGGCCACCGCAGTGCGCGCCATCGCCGAAGCCACCCGGGTCGGCAACCGGTTCCTCGTCATCGACCTCGAACGCCAGCCTCCGATGCGTCTGCTCGTCATGTCATTGCTGATGGCGCCTGTGGCCGTGGCGATGCTGGCAGTACGGTCGTCGTTCAGACATATGGCCCACGATGGGTTCATCAGCGCGCTACGGTCCTATAGCCGATCGGCGTTCACAGCGCTCGGCAAGGCCGCCCACCCGGCAATGCGCATCGAATTCCTTTCGACGACAACGTCGTCCGGGTACGGCCCCAAATCGGTCGCCATCGTGTTCTCCCGACCCGCCGCTACCGCCGAACCGACCAACGCCACCGAGCACGAAACCCGTCAGAGCGGCGATCGAGGGCTCTTCGAAGTTGGGCGGGGTTGAGGCATCCGCGTCCTCGTCGAGTGGTCGCACAGCGAGTGCGGAGCCGTTGGTTGACCGGGTTGCGGAAGCCGTATGCGTGCAGGCGTCGAGCTTGACGACCCGGTTGATGCCCTCGCTGGCGGCGTTGGTGATCCCGGTATGGATGAACGCCTGGATCTGTGGCCACCAGGTCTGCACGGTGCCGGCCAGACGCTCGACTCGGCGACACCACCCTCAGCGCAGACGCTGTAGAACCGGTGCAGCCGATGGGAGATGCAGTGCCGGTCGGCTCCGGCGCCGGCCAGCGCGAGCAGATGACGAAGTTCCTCCTTGGCCAGCCACGCGGCCAGCACCACCGGCCCGATCTGGTCCAGGTCTGCCAACTCGGCGACCATCGCACGGCCCCTGTCCCCGTCACGGTTCTCCACATTGGCGTCGAGCTTGTTACGCAGTTCCCGTTCCCGTTCCCCAGCCCGACCGCGGCGGCATCGCACCTCGGCGGTGCGCCGATACCGCACCTCGTCGATGACGCCCTCGACCTGCCCCAGTAGGCGCGACGTACGCCCGATAGGACGGGCCGCCCGTGGGCCAGCGCACGACCGCGGTCTCGATCCAAGCGTAGAAGCGACACCCTCAGGGCCATCCGTCCTGCTGGCGGGCCCGGTCGAGCGCCATGTGCGACGAGTCCACCCTGAACTAGAAAGTTGCTCTAGAAAACATCTCCAATTAGGCTCTGCTGCATGCAAACGGCTGTGGTGACGGGCGGCAATCGGGGTATCGGCTACGCGGTCTGCGAAGCATTGGCGGCCAAGGATTATCGTGTCGTTGCGGTGTCCCGTGACCCGGCGGCGTCGGCGCCGCCGGATGTCGAGGTGGTCCAAGGCGATCTCGCCTCGCGGCGAACAGTGAACGCGCTGGCTGTGGCTCTGTCGGAGAGGTGCCCTACGATCGACGTGCTCGTGCACAACGCGGCCGTGTGGCCGACCCAATTGCGGCACAACGAAGACGGCATCGAGGAATCGTTCGCGGTCAATCACCTGGCGCCGTTCCAGCTGAACCTGGCGCTGGAACCGCGACTGCGGCGCGTGGTCCAGGTCAGTGCCGGCCTGTACGTGAGGGGCCGCATCGATCCGGAGCGGACGCCGTGGGGCAAGGACTTCGACCCGATGCGCACCTACTGCGACACGAAACGGGCGAACCTGCTGATGGTGCCAATGTTCGCGCGACGTTGGCAGGATGCCGGGACGACCATCGACGCGGTGCATCCCGGCGTGATCCGTACCAACCTGGGTGATCGGGGTGGCGTGCAGGGCACGCTGCTGCGCCTGTTCAAACGGCTGTGGCCTGCGGCGGCGACCGGCGCGGCACCCGTGGTGCGCCTGGCCGCGGAGATGCAGACGCAGACCGGCACGGGCCGGTACTTCAACATCGACAAGGAACAACCGCTTCCGCAGGAGCCTGAGCTGGTGCGCCGAGTGTGGGACCAGGCATGGGAACTGACCGGTGCCCGTTAGGCAACGCCGAGGCGAGCAGACCAGGCAGCGCCTGCTGGACGCCGCGCTGACCACCCATGAGGCGGGTCAGTTCACGGTGCAGGCGGTACTTGCCGAAAGCGGGGTGAGCCTGGGCAGCCTGTACCACCACTTCGGCAGCTTCGACGGCCTGGCCGCGGCCCTGCACGCCCAATGCTTGACCGAACTGCTCGACGGTGTCGTGGCCACGCTGGAGCGCGCGAGAACTGCCCGCATCGGAGTGACCGCGATCGTGACGGCCTACCTGTCGTTCGTCATGCACCAGCCGGCCAAGGCCCGGTTTCTCTACTCGTCGGCGCCCATCGCCTACCTGCCTGCCTACGCTGACGTGATCGCGGAGGCGAAACTTCCGCGCATGGCCCGCATCGAGGAATGGCTGGCACCCCACATCGCGGCCGGGGCGATCATGGACCTGACGGACTCGCTGACCGAGATGCTGCTGATCGGCCCGGTGTCGGAACTGTCCCGGAGATGGCTCAGCGGCGCGGACATCGACCTCGCAAGGGCAGCCAAGGTCCTTCCGCCGCGGATCTGGGCCGCCCTTCGTGGCAGTGACTAGATTGAGAGTTTCAGGTTGTTTCGAGCTTGATCGGGGTCGACGGACCGCCAGACACACCTGATAGGGCGCGGAGGAGGAGCCCGTGGCCCTTGGTGATCATTCCTGTTGTCTACGCAGGATGATCGCAACAGAAGAGCCACGAGCACGCTCAACGATGCGACTGGGCTGCTGGGCCTGGTCGTCACCGCGGTCGACAACGACAACGACAACCGACCGGTCGTGCACCTGGCCCGGGTCACCCTCCGGCTGCGCCGTGCGGCCGGGGCCGCGGTGCGCGGTCGGGACCCTGCTGACCGAAATCATCGGGACGGGTGTGCGCGAGGGGACCTTCACCGCCGCCGATCCAACGGAGAGAGACGGCACTGCACTGCTGGGCATGTGCCAGTCCATCGCACGCTGGTACCAGCCCGCTGGACCGCTCGCACAGCTGGCAGCACGCTATATCGATATTGCGCTCGCCATCGTGTGTGCCCAGCGCCCAGCTCGCGGCCGTACCACACGAAAGCCGGTGAAGGCCGCCGCCATATGAACGACGACATTTGTTCCACGATTTCGGCCGCGCCGATATGTCCGAGAAATCCGACTCGCTGGCTGATTGCGGCTGCCGAAAACTCACTGGCGCGTCACCGTGCGACATGGCTAAAGCCATCAATCGATGCACCGAGTTGCGGTCTTCATACGGGAAGACGGCGACCGTGCCGATGCCGAATTCGTACGCGGCGCGAATGGCGATCGTGCCGCGGTTGGCGACCATACTTTGGAGAACAAGTAAGTGCTGTGATTCCTCGCGAAGTGGATGGCGAAATACCTTCCGGGTGCTACCGCGCGGTGGGTGCGTCGACCCGCAGTAGTCGTGTCCGGAGAATCTCCGCGATCCGCGCCGGCTCTTCGACAGCCGAGAAATGTCCGCAGCCTTCGATGGTGATCAACTCCGCGTCAGGAATCGCCTCCGCGAGTTCGACACTGTGCTCGAGCGGCGTCACGCCATCGGCCGTACCGCAGACCACCACCGTCGGAGTATCGATCCACGACAGCTCTGGCCGACGGTCGTGCCGGTCCAGAGCAGCGCGCTGTTGGTCGCGGAACGCAGCGGCCCCGAGATCACCAGCCATGGCGGCGGCGAGCGCGACCACATCGTCTCGCCCCGGCGGCGCCACAGCGCCCGCCAATCGTTCGATCGCGATGTCGTAACGACCGGCCTCCGCCAACTCGATCATGTCCTCCCCGCTGGCCCGCCGTTCGGGCGAGGCCGCGCGTGCCGAGGTGTTGACCAGCGCCAGCCCCGCGAGCCGACCGGTCCGCCGCAGCGCGATGTCGACGGCGACATAGCCGCCCATGGACAGTCCCGCCAGATAGAACCGATCCGGTGCCTGCGCGAGCACATTGTCGGCGATCGACTCGACGGAGTCTCCGGCATGCGCCACCACGGTCGACTCGACAATATCCCCGAGCCGCTCGACGACCGGTTCCCACAACCGGGAATCCGCGCCGAGCGCGGGCAGCAGGACCAACGGGTACGGGAGCATTCTTAAATCCCTTCTCGCGACGTCGCTCGCCTCGCGGCGGCAACTGGTGAAATCAGGACGCGGCGCCGTCGACGCTCAGCACGGAACCCGAAGTGAACCCGGCATCCTCGGAAACCAAATACCCGACAGCTGCGGCGATTTCGTCCGTCGTGCCGGTGCGCCCGACCGGAATCGCCGCCTCGGTAGCGGCTCGGGCCTCGGCGGGCAACGCGTCGAACGTCGCCCGGACCCGGCCCTCCTCCGGCAGGATCAGCCCCGGGGAAATCGCGTTCACGGTGATGCCGCTACCGCCGAGGTCTTTGGCGAGCTGCTTGGTGAAGCCATTGACGGCGGCCTTCGAGGCGGCGTACGGCAGGAGCGCACCCACCGTCCCCGATGGACCCGCGAGGCCATTCGCCACGGCCGAGGAGAAGTTGACGATGCGGCCGAAGCCCTTGCGCCGCATGATTGGAACGGCGTACTTAGCGCACAGGAACGCGCTCGTCAGATTATTGCCGATGACGGTGTTCCAGACATCCGGCGGCAAGTCCTCGATCTCGCGCACCGCGACGGTTCCGCTGCCTCCCGCAGTATTCACCAGCACATCGATCCTGCCGAACTCGGAGTCGATCTCCTGGAACACTCGCTCGACGTCCTCCGGCCGGGACAGATCGGCGGCGGCGGCGAAAACGTGGGCGTCACGGAACCGGGTCTCGATACTCTTCTTCGCGCGCTGTAGGGCATCCTCCTGCATGTCCAGAAGCGCGACCGCGAACCGGTCCCGGGCGAGGTGCGATGCGATGGCTGCGCCCAAACCCTGGGCTCCCCCGGTGACGACCGCGGTTCTTTCGTTCACAATACTGTCCGTCATCCCAGTGGCCCCCAGAAGGTTTCGCCCGAATAGGTATCGGGCAACGCGGGCAGGGTCTCGGGCCAGACACCGGGCTCAACCCGGCGGCGCTGGTCCGCCGGCCGGGGCTTGCCGTCCCAGCCGATCTGCTCCATGTAGTAGTACAGCTGCATCACATGTCCCTCGGGGTCGACGGCGTGAATGACGTAATCGATACCGGGGTGGATCTCGGGCGGCAGGTCCAGCAGCGTGACGCCGCGCTCGAGCAGGTGGGTCCGAGCCGCGCGCAACTGCTCGTAGGAGCCGACCTGCACACCGAAGGAGAGCAGCGTGGTGTTTTCGCTGAGCCCAAGGGCCGCACGAAGTTCCAGCGGGAACAGGCCGATGCTGTGATGTTCGGTGTTCGCCCGCAAGAAGACGACGCGATGTCCGAGGACGGTGACCTCCTCGCTCGGCGCGAGGCCGAGTGTTTCGATGTAGTAGCGCTCGCTCGAAGCGACGTCCTCGACGAAGATGCTGACAGGTCCGATCCGAACGGCCTTGAACGGCCGCGACAGCAGCACCCCTCCCACATCATGAGTTTTCGGCAATTCGTCGACCCACCGGTGACCGGAGTTCAAGTCGATGCCCTTGACCGCGGCCACCGCCATCTCGGTGCTCTCGGAACTGGTCGGCAGCGGCGGGTGCCCAATCCCCCAGGGCCACATCGCTTCCGGTTTGCTCAACCCGTCCCAGCCCACCTGCTCGATGCCGTACTCGAGTTCGTTGATGTGCCCGGTGGGCTCGGGAAAGTAGGTGTGCCAATTGGATCCGGGATCGCGGCCGTACCGGCTGATCTTGGTTCCGGTCGACTCGAGCCACACCCGGGCTTCGACCACCTCCCGCAGACTGCCGACCTGCCAGGTGATCTGGTTGATGGTGAGATCGGAACGCGGCGCGGAGGCGGTCTGGTCGATCCACGGACGCGGCATCAACACGAACGTGTGATGGTCGCTGTTGTGGCGCAGGAAATAGATGTGTGTGTCCGGAACACCGTCCATCCACTCCCCTGGCTCGACGATCTTCAGATCGATCTTGTCGGAGACGGAGAATCCGAGCACATCTCGATAGAAGGCGAGCGCGCGGCCGGTGTCATCCACGCTGATGCCGAAATGATTGAGTCGGCGGATCTTGAACGGGCGATCGTAGAGAACCCCGCCGACCGGGAATTGCCCTGTTGCCATGACTTCCTTCATTCGGTGGGCGCGACGATCTTGTTGCGGATGGATCCGATGAGGCTGGAGGAGATCTCCACGACGTCACCCGGCTTCACGAAGAGCGTGTCCGGGAGCGTTCCATCGGGCAGTTGCTTGCTGGAATCGACGGCCGTGCCCTTCGGAGTACCGCTACTGATCAGATCGCCGGGCCACAAAGTCGTGTCGGCGGACAGGTATTCGCCCAATGCGGCGAAGCTGTGCACCATGGAGCTGGTGTTGCCGTACTGTCTGACCTCGCCGTTGACACGGCATTCGAGCGGGATGTGCTGCGGGTCGATGTCCTCGTCCACGACGATCCAGGGCCCGACGGTCGCCGAGGTGTCGAAGTTCTTCGAATACAGGAAGTCCGGGCCGAAGGAGACGTTGTCGCGCACGGACCAGTCGTTGTGCAAGGTGTAACCCCAGATGTATGAACGGAATTCACCGCCGGGGATGTCACGGCCACGTTTGCCGATCACGGCCGCTACTTCGGCCTCGTAGTCCAGCCGCTGGGTTCGCCTCGGATAGCGTAGGGGCTGCCCGTCGGCGGACACCGCCCGCGAGTCCTTCAGGAAGAACTTCGGACCGCCCGACGTGAGCCGCTGGAGCGTCTCAGCCTGATCCTCGGAGCTGGAATTCTGTGCGGCGCTGTCCATGTGGTCGGCGAAGTTGGCCAGCGCGGCGAAGATCCGCGACCTGCCCTCCACTGGTGCGTGCAGGATGACTTCATCCGTCTCGTAGCGAAGTCGCTCTCCCGCCACCCCGCGATCGTCGTACGCCTTGGAGAACAGATGCTCCAGAGCGTTTCTCGCGCCGTCGAGAGCCCGGTCGCCTTCCTCGATGAAGTCGTTCAGCGAAGCCGGGACCTCCGCCGCGGCACGGGCATGTGGCCGCGCGGTATCGGACGACTCGGCCAAATACTTTGCGTACGCACCGTTGATATCGACGATGGATCCTTCATGGACGACACCGATCCTGCGAGCAGGTCCAAAGACTGCAATCTTCATTATTCTCCTCACGAATTCTCTTCAGCAGCGTCGAAGAACTTCGGGTTTACCGGATTGAGGCTGTAGATCGCGAGGCGATGAATTTTTCCCTCGCGAACCGTGAAGAAGTCGCCGAGCTTCATAGACTTCCCGTCGGCGTTCAGATCGATCTCGACGGCGACCCGTTCGCCGTCGACCACCAGGGGTCCGGGGCTGGGCTTCATGGCGCCGGGCCGGAGACCGCCCTCGTACATCCTCGTAATCGCTTCCGCGCCCCGAAGCGTGCCCGCCGCATTGTGCAATTCCGCGTCCGGCGCGAAAAGCGCTCCGACGGCACTCGGGTCACCGGCCGCGACGGCGTCGAAATAGGCACGCACCACGGCAACGGGATCACTCATATTCATATCCTTTCCGGCATTCACACTGATCAGGCCGACAGGTATTTCTTCGATGCGTATACAGCCTTGTATTCGAGGTACGCGTCGATTCCCTCCGGCCCGAGCTCACGGCCGACGCCCGAGGACTTCATGCCGCCGAACGGCGCGCCCAGGTCGAGCTCGTAATAGTTGAGGCCGATCGTGCCGGTGCGCACCCGCCCGGCGATTTCGAGCGCGCGATCCTCGTCCGCGCTCCACACCGAACCCGCGAGCCCATAGTCGCTGTCGTTGGCGACCCGCACCGCCTCCTCATCGGTGTCGAACGGCAGCAGTGCGATCACAGGACCGAAAACCTCTTCACGAGCGAGTAAATCGTTGTTGTCCACATCGGCGAATACGGTCGGCTCGACGAACCAGCCCCGATCGAGACCGGTCGGACGGCCACCGCCTGTGACCAGCCGGGCATCCGATTTCTTCGCGATGTCGATGTAGCCCAGAACCCGGTCCAACTGTGCGCTGGTCGCCATCGGCCCCAAGGTCACAGCCGGATCGAGCGGATTTCCGATATTCATGGCGGACACATAACCGGCCACCGCGTCGATGACCTCGTCGTACCTCGAACGGGCCACGAGAATCCGCGACTGCGACGTGCACGTCTGGCTGTTGTTGAGGAACGAAGCGCCACCAAGACCCGCGAGCAAGGTGTCGATGTCCCCATCGTCGAGGAAGATCGCCGCGGACTTCCCGCCCAGTTCCAGAGTGTGGCGCCGGAGCAACCGCCCGCACTCGGCACCGATGATCCTTCCGGCCGCGGTGGAGCCCGTGAACGCGATCTTGTCGACCAGAGGATGGGAGACGAGCGCCGCTCCCGAATCACGGTCACCGGCAACGATATTCAGCACCCCCGCGGGCAGCCCGGCCTCGAGCCCCGCTTCCGCCAGTACATACGCATCCAGCGCCGTCTCCGGCGACGGCTTCAACACCACCGTGCACCCCGCGGCAAGCGCGGGCGCCACCTTGAACATCGCCAACGCCTGCGGAAAGTTCCACGGCGTAATCGCCCCCACCACACCAACCGGCTCCCGCCGCAGGATCGTCGACCCCTTCGGACTCGGCCGCACCTCCTCCAGTGGAAGCTTCTCGACCACCTCCGCATAGATCCGCAGCAGCACGGCCGGCAGGCCACCGTTCACCTGCTGCGAGAACTGAATGGGCATACCGTTCTCACGCGTCACCAAGGTGGAGGTGTGATCGGCGCGTCGCTCCAGCGCAGCGGCGAACCGCCGCATCGCCGTCGCACGCTCGGCCGCCGACGTGCGGCCCCAGGGCCCGTGATCGAGAGCGGTGCGAGCAGCCCGGACCGCGGCGTCGATATCGTCCTCGCCACCCAGCGCGGCGATACCGAGCCCCTCCCCGGTCGCCGCCTCGACCACGCGGTAGGTGCGGCTGCTCCGAGGCTCGGCCCACTCCCCGTCGATGAAGAACCGCGTGCGGTCGAGGTCGGTGTGTCGCTCGGCAATGAGGGACATGTGGTCCTCCTGGATTTGTCATCAGAGGCGATGTGGTGAATTTGCGTGGCGCGGCGAATTCCGTCGTAGCAAGCATGCGTATCGCATCAATGACACGTAAAGGCCAGGAATTTCAGTCAGACCATGCATCGCATGCATGATCTGCCATTTCATGACGACAGCCGAGGCCGAGTGCGCAAGCGCGGCGGGATAAAGGAATTCACGCACCGAGCACGCTTCTTATGCGGTCAGCGCATCGTCGACCTGAACTTCTTGACCTTTACACGCCCCATGGCGAATCCGCATTCTGACTTTCGCCCACTGCGTGATTTCGATCACGGCATCGTGGG
Organism: Nocardia sp. NPDC049737; assembly: GCF_040674755.1. Lineage (NCBI taxonomy): Bacteria > Bacillati > Actinomycetota > Actinomycetes > Mycobacteriales > Nocardiaceae > Nocardia > Nocardia sp. NPDC049737. The sequence continues at coordinate 14,898 of NZ_JBFANH010000042.1, forward strand.
TCGGCAACACCCAAACGCGCGGACCTGGATGTGACCTCATGATCTACGAGCACACCGAACTCCGTGTCCGGTCCGGCGACGGGCCACGGCTCCAACGGATTTCGCCAGAGTCCGGCACCTGCTGCTGCAGTCGCCGGGATGCGTTTTCGCCGAACCGATCCGCAATGTCGATCACCTCGATACGTACCTGCTTCAGGTCGGCCGGGAGCGACTCGAGGACCCACCGAGACCTTCCCCGCCACACCCCCGATCGGACGTGATCGCGAACGCGATTGCAGCCCACTACATCGCACCGCCTCGGATCGTTCACTACGCGAGCCCGGACCAAAAATCGACAGGAGAAACTCAATGAGTCGGATTGTTATCAGCGGAGCCTCGGGCGACCTGGGGCGGCGGGTCACCGCTCTGCTCTCGAACGCGAACCCACGCCACGAGTTGACGCTCGTGACCCGCACCCCGGACAAGCTCGCACAGCGCGAGACGGAAGGGATCCACGTCCGACGCGGCGACTACCAGGAACCTGATCTACTGGACGCCGCCTACCGCGGCGGAGACGTCCTGTTCTTGATCAGTGGGCTCAACCTCGGACGGCGAGTTCCCGAGCATCTCAATGCCATCAACGCGGCACAGCGGGCGGGCATCCGCCACATTGTGTACACCTCAGTGGGCGGCGTGCACCCCACCAATCCGGCGCTGTCGGCGAAGGACCACTGTCAAACCGAGATCGACCTCCGCGACTCCGGCATCGCGCACACAATTTTGCGCAGTTCCCTCTACTCCGAAATCGTCAGTCAAATACTGGTCGCGCCCGCCGCGCAAGCCGGAGTGATGGCCCAGGCCACCGGAGATGGATACCTGGCGCCGGTGGCGAAAAGCGATGTGGCCAACTGCGCTGCCGCATGCCTAGTGGAGCCCGGGCGGCATGCGGGAGCCGTGTATGAAATCACCGGACCGGAGTTGTTCAATTTCGAGAATATCGCGCGACTCGGCTCGGAGGTCTTCGGCGTTCCGATCAAGTACGAGCGAGTGACGTCCGACGAGCGTCTGGCGTTCTTCGACTCCGTCGGCATTCCCCGCACCTATGACCCGAGCATGCCGCCCAGCCCCGACGGGCATATGTGGGCCAGCGATGAACTGGTTTCCGCCGAAGTCGCGGTGGCCGAGGGATACCAGGCGTTGCTGTCGCACCACGTGAAGCTGATCACCGGCCGTGAGCCCGAATCGCTGCGCACCGTGATGGAGCGCGTGAAGACCCGGCGCTACGACGAGATCGGCGCGGTCTCGTAGCGAGCACGCGCGTTCCCGCAAACCGAGCTTGTCGGCCGACCAGGAGAGTTCCATTGCACAAGATCATCTTTCACCACGTCGGAGGCGATACCGACATCGTCGAGACCCATGCCGGCGTCAGCGTGATGCACGCGGCCGTACACAACGGCGTCACCGGCATAGTCGGTGAGTGTGGCGGGCAGGCGATGTGCGCGACCTGCCATGTCCTCGTGCGCGAGCCCTACGTGGACAGACTGCCGCCCATCGGCGAGGACGAGGAGGAGATGCTCCAGTGCACCGCCAGCCCGCGTGACGGTCAGCGCAGCCGTCTGGGGTGCCAACTGCTGATCGGCACCGATCTCGAGGAGGTGGAGGTCGATGTCCCGGAATCCCAGGTCTGATCCTGCCGTTCAGCGTGTGGTCGTCATCGGCGCCGGACACGCCGGAGTCGAGGTCGCCGACGCGCTGCGAGCGCGTGGCCACGCCGGGCCTTTGACGGTTGTAGGCGACGAGCCTGGACACCCCTACCATCGCCCACCGCTGTCGAAGGAATTCCTCTCCCCCTCGGAGGGACCAACGGCGATGCCGTTGCGGACGCCGAAATACTTCGCCGACCGCCGGATCGATGTGCGCACCGGTGTCACCGCTACCGAACTGGACCGCCTATCGCGGACCGTGCGGCTCTCTGATGGCGGTGAATTACCTTACGACACAGTTATTCTCGCCACAGGGGCAGCCAATCGCACGATCACCGTCCCCGGAGCGGACCTAGCCGGTATTCGCGCGCTGCGTACGCTCGCCGAAGCCGAGATACTGCACTCCGCACTGAGCCGGAGCCGGTCGATCCTGATCGTCGGCGCCGGATTCATCGGCCTAGAGGTCGCGGCGGCAGCCCGCGAACACGGGCTCGCGGTCACCGTCCTCGAATCCGGGGACCGCCCGATGCGACGAGCGTTGTCCCCGGCAATGGCGAGCCACCTCACTGCCTCTCACCGCGAGGCCGGCGTCGATATCCGGCTCGGCGAGGCGGTCGCGCGATTCATCGGCACCGACGATCACGTGGTCGGCGCGGTCGGTACCACAGGTGAGCGGTACCGCGCCGATATCGTCCTGGTCGGCATCGGAGTCGTGCCCCGGGACGAACTCGCGGCCGACGCCGGCCTTCCCGTGTCTGACGGGATCGTGGTCGACGAGAACCTGCGCACCCCCGATTCCGCGATTTACGCCATCGGGGACTGCGCCAACCATCCGAATGTCTACGCCGGTGTCCGAATGCGGGTGGAGTCAATCCAGAACGCCACCGATCAAGCCCGCCACGTGGCCTCGGCGATACTCGGCGACACCGATGGCTACACCGAGCTGCCCTGGTTCTGGAGCCACCAGGGTGGGCTGAAGTTGCAGATCGCCGGGGTGCGCCGGCCCGACGACGCACACATCGTCATCGGCGATCCCAGCACCGACCGGTTCTCGGTCTGCTGCTATCGGCAAGGCCGTCTCGCCGCGGTCGAATCACTCAATCGCCCCGCCGACCACGTCGCGGCGCGCCGCTTGCTCGCGGCCGGCCGCTCACCGGCTATCCGCCAGCTGAGCGATCCAGCGTTCAGTCTCAAGGCCTTCGCGCAGGCCTCCGTGGCACCCCATCGAGAATCCGCCCTTTCCTCGAGGAGCTCTTCATGACAACGAAGTCGACTTCCGCGGTCCCCACCGCCGACTGGGTCGATCCCGCCGCGATGCTGACCGACCCCTACCCCACCTACCGGCGTCTGCTCGACGAATCGCCCGTGGCTTGGGTCCCCGCGCTGAACCAGTACCTGGTGACCTCCCACGAGGCGTGCCGCGCCGTCGAAGCGAACCAAGAGACCTTCAGCGCGAATGTCACCACCGGAGCCACCGCGCAGATGGCCAGGGCAGTGGGCTCGCAGCCGATGGTGAACAAGGACGATCCCGACCATGCGCGCGAACGGCAACCCGTCAATCCGACCTTGCGGCCGGGAATCATGCGTGCGCACTGGGCCCCCATCTTCGAACGCAATGCCCGGACTCATCTCGCCCTCATGCGCGAGCAGGGTCCCGACCGTGCCGACCTCAATCGCGACTATGCCGCGCCGGTCGCCGCGCAGAACCTGATCGACCTGCTCGGTTTCCATGACGTCGAGGTCGAGGTGATGCGCCGCTGGTCGAACACCTTCGTCGAGGGAATCGGCAATATCTTCGACGATCCGGAAACCTGGCGGCGCTGCGACGATGCCCGCGCGGAGGTCGACGCCAGGCTCGAGGAGCTCGTCCCCTACTACCGGGCGCACCCGGACCGCAGCATCATCTCCGCGTTCGCCAATGCGGGTATGCCGATGACGCAGATCGCCGCCAATGTCGACCTCGTCATCTCCGGCGGCATGAATGAACCGCAGCACGCGATCACGAGCACGGTGTGGGCGCTGGACCGCCATCCCGAGCAGCGCGACCACGTGCTGGCCGATCCGGCCTTGTGGCCCGCCGTGTTCGACGAGACGGTCCGGTGGTTGTCACCGATCGGCTACTACCCACGGGAGACGACACGCGAGACCGTGCTCGAGGACGTACGGTTGCCTGCGCGCACGATGGTTGGCATTCTCGTCGCCGCAGCCAATCGCGACACCACGGTTTTCGAGAGTGCCGACGAGTTCGACATCACCCGCCCGCGGCATCCGCACCTGGCCTTCGGCGCAGGTGTGCACCTGTGCGCCGGTCACTGGGCCGCGCGCATCGGCATCGGGGAGATCGCGGTACCGATACTGTACGCGGAACTCCCTGGGCTGCACGTGGATTCGCGTCGTGACGAGGCATGGTTCGGCTGGGTGTTCCGCGGGCTCACCGCGCTGCCGGTGGCCTGGAACTGACATGCCGCGGCCCGCTGGTTCGCCCGACCGGAGAAATCCATGACGACCGGTTTGTCGCTGGAGCACAATGGCCGGGATGAGCAAGCAAGTATCTCGTGCTCGCGCACTGGCGCCACCACCAGCCGAATTGTTCGGGCGCCAGCGCGAGCTGGCGAGCGCACGTGAATTGTTTTCCGCTACCCGCCTCGTGACACTCACTGGCCCCGGTGGCGTGGGCAAGACCACGTTGTCCGCGGCGTTGTCCGCCACACTCGACCGGGCATTCCGGGACGGCACCTGGTTCGTCGAGCTCGGCGCGCAACGCAGTTCGGACACCGTCGCCGAGGCCGTGGTGACCCAGCTCGGGCTGAGCGCCCTGGCCACCGTGGATGCCGAAGAACAGCTCTGCCGGCACGTAGCCGAACGCTCGATGCTGTTGATACTGGACAATTGCGAGCATGTCCTGCCCGGATGCCGGCGACTGCTGTCCGCGCTCCTCGCCGCGTCCGCCGAGCTACGGGTTTTGACAACCAGTAGAGAGCCATTGGGAATCAGGGGCGAACGTGTGATCGTCGTCCGCCCGCTGGCGATCCCCCCGAGCCATCGCGACGTTACCGCGGACGAACTACGCGAATATCCGGCCGCGGCCATGCTGGAAGCCCGAGCGAGGGCCGTCAACGATCAATTCGAGATCACCGCGCACACCACGGCGGCGGTCGCGAGGCTGTGCGCCACTCTGGACGGAATGCCGCTGGCCATCGAACTCGCCGCCGTGCGGCTGCGGTCGCTGTCGGTGCAGGAGCTGCTGGCCCACATCGACGACCGATTCGCGCTGCTGACCTCCGGCGATCCCACCGCCGCACCGCACCACCGGTCCCTGGACGCGCTGGTGCGGTGGAGCTATGACCTGTGCTCCCCGACCGAACAGCTGCTCTGGGAGAGAATGGCCGTGTTCAGCGGCAGCGCCGATCTCCCCGCGATCCAGGCGGTGTGCGGACTCCCGCCACTGGAAGGAACCAAACTTCTCGACGCGCTCGACGGCTTAGTGTCCAAGTCGATCGTCCTCACCGAGACGGCACAGGGTGATATGCGCTACCGGTTCCTGGAAACGCTGCGCGAGTTCGCTCGAGAGCAAGCTCGGGACAGCGAAGACTGCGGCCGCGCCCGCCGTGCCCACACGGAGTACTACCGAACCTGGGCGGCCCGAGCCGCCGAGAACTTCTTCGGCCCGGGCCAACCCGACATCGTCCGGCGGTGGGAGTCCGATATCACCAACCTCGAGCTGGCTTTCGATGATCTCCTGCGGGCGGCCCCTGGCTCCCATGGCGCGCTGGAGCTCGCCGCGGACCTCCGCTTCTCGTGGATGAGCGGCCATCTCCGCGCAGGTCGACGTTGGTTGGAGCGAGCTCTCGCCGGCGACACGACCGCCTGCGCCGAGCGCGGCAACGCGCTGTGGGCAGCGGGGTGGTTCGAGGCACTGCACGGCGAAACGCGCACTGCCCGAGACTTTCTCGACGAAGCCGACGGGATAGCCCAGAGGTTCGGCGATTCGCGCATGGCCGCGCGCGCCGCCACGTGGACGGGCCTGACCGCCATGGTCGCCGGGGATTTCGAGGGCTGCCGCTCATCTCTCGAAGCGGCTTACTCCAGGCACCGCGAGCACGCGGACGTCGAGGGTCTGCTGATGACCCTGTTCCTACTCGGATTGATCAGGAGCTTGTCCGGAGATCATCAGGGAGCCGCGGCAGCCGGCCGGGAAGCAGTCGAGCGAAGCGAGCGGCTGGGCGATACGTGGGGCCGGTCCTACTCGCTGTGGATGCTGGGATTCGACGCGTGGACGCGCCAAGACCTCGCTGTCGCCGAGGAGTACGCCGAACAGAGTCTCACACTGCGATGGGACTACCACGACGATTTCGGCAGTGCGGTCGTCCTCAATCTGATGGCCGGAATCGCGCTGGACACCGGCGATCCCAAGAAGGCGGCAAAGCTGTTGGGTGTCGTCGCGGAACTGCTGTCCATTGTCGATACTGAGGTCCCGGGCCTGCTGGGCTCGCGCTATCGAGAGATCAAATCCGCCACCCAGGAACGTCTCGGGCAGGACCTGTTCACCCGCCATCACGAGATCGGGCGCCGACTCGACCGAGGGCAACGGATGCGCCTGGCGTTGGGGTCGGCCGCCATCGTCGCAGCGGATCAGGCGGAAGAGGTGGCCTTGGCCGGGCTGCTGACGCCCCGAGAAAGGGAGGTGGCGTCGTTGCTGGCGGAGGGTCTCAGCAACCGCGCTATCGCCGGCAAGCTGGTGCTCTCCCCGCGCACGGTGGAGGCTCACGTCGAGCACATTCTGACCAAGCTCAGCGTCGGCTCCCGCACCGAAGCCGGTGTGTGGGCGGCCACCGCCTTCGGCAAGAAGCCGTGACGCACATCCCCGATACGGTGTCCCACGTCACAGGCTACGTAGATCCCCAATTGCGTAGCGCTTAGGTGTTCGCCCGCATGTCACGGACATGCTCCCGGGGGGAAGGTGGAGTTCCCATCCCGAGGCTCAGGTCGAGAGATGGTCCCACGATGATCGGGTCTCCAGCGCTGGACAACCGGTAGGTATCCGCCAGTGACGGCGTCCCTTCCCGAGGTAGGTTGACCATGCAATTGCGCGAACTCCAGTGGTTCACAACGCTGGCGGACACCGAGCACATCACGGAGGCCTCGGTCCGGCTGAACATCAGCCAGCCGACCCTGTCCCGAGCGTTGGCCCGACTCGAACGCAAGCTAGGCGTACAGCTTTTCGACCGACACCAGAACCGGCTCCGACTGAACAAATACGGCGAGCTCTTCCAAGCCCACGCGTTGCGAGCACTGAACGAGATCGACCGTGGGGAACAGCGGATCGCCGCTTTGGTCGATCCGGATCGAGGCTCGGTGTCGCTCGGGTTCGCGCATTCCTTCGGCGGCTGGCTGATACCAGACCTGCTCAATCGGTACCGCGGGGTCGCGTCCAGCACATCCTTCGAATTGCACGGCGGCGCTTGCGATTCCGTAGTAGATAGCGTGCGGCAGGGGCGAATCGACATCGGCTTCGTGGCTCCCGAGCCGACCGCGGACGATCTCGAGTGGGTACCGCTCGGACGTGAGGCGCTGTGTCTGGGGGTTCCCGCGGGCCATGTGTTCGAAGGCCGCGATCACGTCGCAATGGCCGACGTGGCGGACGAGCCGATGATCGCACTGAAGGCCGGGTACGGCCTGCGGCAGGTCACCGACCGGCTGTGCCGGGAGGCCGGGTTCAGCCCCCGGATCGAAATCGAGGTCACCGAACTCTCCACACTGCACGCCCTGGTCGCGGCCGGAATGGGCGTCGCCGTCGTGCCTGCCGCCCACTCGGGACACGCGGCCGCGATCGGTACCGTCGCGCTCAGCGACCCGACCGCCTTCCGATGTTATGGAGCGGTCGTCCGCCGGAATGGTCCGAGCGGCCAGGCCGCACGGCGCTTCCTGAAATTCGTCGCCGGTGTCTCGCCGTTGCCGGCCCGATCCAATCGCTCGCCGTCCGAAGGCGATCCGAAACATGTGCTGCGGACCGCGGTACCTGCCGCCTGGCCGGTGTCGGCGTAGTACCGACGAACAGCACGATCACACCGTACGGGCCGCAATCCGATGCGCTACGCGCATCGCTTATCCGAAATTCCTGTTCTTTACACAAAAGCGGATACCTCACATTCTTGATTCAGCGGCCGACCTATGACTTGATTCACGCGCTATGGAGGAATCAATGATTGATTCGCAAGACATTCCGGAGACTCAGCTCGACGAGGAAATCGGCCGACTGAGTTCGCACACCACGACCCCGAAGCGCTCCCTCGAACTCTTCGACGCGGCTCGCAGCCGGTGCCCGGTCGCGCACAGCGAAGAACACGGCGGATTTCACATTCTGCTGGAATACGATGTCGTCAAACGCGGTACCAGCGATCACAAGCTCTTCTCGTCCGAACCGCAGGTGCTACGGCCGATATTGCCGCGCAACTCGTTTGCGGCACTCGAAATGGATGAACCGCAGCACAAGGAGTGGCGCAGGCTTTTCGACCAGGCGGTGACACCGCATACCGTCAGTGTGCTGGAGCCTTTGGTCAGGGCCGATATCAACAAGCGCATCGATGGCTTCATCGAGCGTGGCACGGCGGATCTGGTCGAGGAGTTGGCCGAGCCGATTCCCGCCGAAGCGATCTGCCGGCTCGTCGGCATCGAGGACGAACTCGTCGCGGAAGTGCGAAATCGAGCGGCGGCTATGTTCGGCGCGCAGGGCGACCCCGCCGAATTCCGCCGTCGCCAGACCGAATTCGCCGAGATCGCCCTTGCCCAGGTACACGACAGGAAGACCACACCACGCGACGACTACCTCACATATCTCTCCAATATCGAGGTGGAGGGCAGGTCGCTGGAAGACGACGACTACGTGGCGCTGTTCACCGGATTCCTGGGTGCCGGACACCACACCACCACCTCGGCGATGAGTAGTCTCATCCATGATGTATTCAGCGACAACGATATTTCCGCGCGAATCGCGGCGGATCCGAAGCGATTGATTCCGATCGCCGTCGAGGAGTCGCTCCGGCTGCGGCCCCCGTTCTTCGGCTTCTTCCGCCGGGCGACCGCGGATACGCAGCTCGCCGGCATCGATATTCCCGAGGGCAGTGATGTCTATCTGGGCTGGGCCTCCGCCAACCGGGATCCGGCGGTGTTCGCCGATCCCTGTGAATTCCGTCTGGATCGAGGTCGCAACCGTCACTTGACCTTCGGCTCCGGCGTGCACACCTGCCCGGGCGCAGCACTGGCGCGCATGGAACTTCGCGTCGCGTTGGAAGAGCTACTGCGGCGGCTGCCCGACCTGTCGGTGGAGATCGCTGAGCCCGAGTACGAGTTCAGCGGCGGTGACTATGTGCACATGGGTCGGCTACCCGTTCGATTCACGCCCGGTGTGGTGGAGGGAAATTGACTGCGATGAATGTGGGATTGCCCAGCTGGATGGTGGCGCCGACACCGCCCTCGGCAGCTGGGGAGCCGTTCCCATTTCGGTTGGCGAAGAAACGTCCGCTGGCACAGGGTGTCGTCGAATTGGTTTTCGAGCCCGACAGCGGCCGTGCACCGGAATGGGAACCCGGCGCACATGTGGATATTCACCTCCCGAACGGCCTCGTGCGTCAGTATTCGCTGTGTGGAGGTCCGGAAGATCGAGGGTCCATCCGCATCGCCGTTTTGCGCGAGGAGGGCGGTCGCGGTGGTTCACAATACATTCACGATTCCGCCGAACCCGGCGATATTGTTGAGGTATCGGTGCCCCGCAATCACTTTCGGCTCGTCGACGCCGAACGCTATCTCTTCATCGCCGGAGGAATCGGTATCACCCCGCTGCTCCCGATGCTGAATCGGGTCCGCGCGGGTGGGGCCGACTGGAGATTCGTCTATTGTGGACGCTCACGGTCGGCGATGGCGTACGTCGACGCACTTCCCGACGACCCACGCGTCTCGGTAGTGTCGGCCGACCGCGACCAGCGGTTGAATCTCGATGACCTCCTCCACGAGCCGCGTACCGACACCGCGATCTTCTGCTGCGGCCCGGAGCGACTGCTCGAAGCGGTCGAAGAAGCCGGCCTGCACTGGCCGCCCGGAGCGCTGCACACGGAACGATTCAAGGCACCTGTCGTGGATGAGCCTGCCCGCGAATTCGACGTGGTCCTGCAAAGGTCGGGTATGGAGTTACACGTGCCGGCCGAGGCAAGCCTGCTCGACATCGTCGAAATGGCCGGCATCCCGGTACCGTCCTCGTGCCGGACCGGCACCTGCGGCACGTGTGAAACACCAGTTCTGGACGGACAGCCGGAACATCGCGACGTGGTGCTGTCCCCCGAAGAGCAGGCTGTCGGAGACTGCATGATGGTGTGCGTTTCGCGCGCCCGCACCGATCGGCTCGTGCTGGACCTGTAAAGGGCCCGCAAGCGGCCAGGGCGAAAACTCAGTGGATGCCCTTCCAGGCATTGTGGAGGAGTTCGATCAATTCCTCCCGCGTGAACGATCGGGGGTTCGAGTACGGGTTACTCACGACCTCGTCAGCGACGCGAGTCAGGTCACTCTCGTTCACACCCAGCTCGAGGAGAGTTCGCGGTGCTCCGAGGTCGGCGGTCAATGCCAGGAGGCCGGTAACCGCATTGTCGGTGCGTAGTGCGCGGGCGAGGGCAGCGGCGGCCGTGCGAGCCGACGGGAGGTTGAATGCCGTGACGTACGGGAGCATTACCGCATGGGTTTCGGCGTGCGGAAGATCCAGCAATCCGCCGAGGACATGGCACAGCTTGTGGTGCAGGCCCATGGTCGTCGCCCCGAGGCAGGCTCCGGACAGCCACGCGCCCTGCAATGCTGTCGCCCGTGCCCGCGCGTCGTTCGGGGCAGCCGATAACGCCGGTAGCGCGTCGGCGAGGTCGCGGATGCCCTGTTCGGCCATGGCGGCGATCACCGGCGAGCCGTCGGGGGCGTAGAGCGCCTCGACCGCGTGCGCCATCGCGTTGATTCCGCTCGTGCAGGACACCGGAACGGGCAGTGTCATCGTCAGATCGGGGTCGTAGATGACGCTGCTCGGAAGGACTTTGCGGTCGCGGCCGGTTGTCTTCTTGTCGCCCTTCGTGATTCCCCAGATGGGGGTCATCTCCGAGCCCGCGTAGGTCGTGGGTACCGCCACGATGCCGAGGTCGCTGCCGAGCGCGAGCGCCTTGGCCAAACCGATCGTCGATCCGCCTCCGACCGCGACACAGCCGTCGATCGCGAGTTCGGACGCCACCGACTCCGCCGCCTCGACCGTCTCGACCGGGACGTGCATCCGTGCCGAATCGAACACTCCCACAGCGGATTTCCCGATCAGGCTGGCGGCTCTGTCGGCGAGGTCGCGCTGCTGCGGGGTCGACAGGACGAGCACGCGCCGCAACCCCAATCGGTCCGTTTCGGCCGCGAGCTGCTCGATGCTCCCGGACCCGAATACCACCCGCATGGGCAGCGCGTCATACGTGAAGGTGCCTGTCATTGCGGTCCGCCCTCTCGGCCGAGTCGAATATCGAAGTGCGCATGGCGGAAAGGTCCGGTCATGCCGTAGTGCTCGAACCCCGCGGTATCGTCGATTTCGGTGAAATCGACAATGAGGCTCTTCTTCACCGCGAACACCGCATCACTGTCGATATACGCGCTGTCCGCGACGAACAGGTGTGTCGTCACCGGCCGGTACCCCGCCGCTTCGGCGATTACGTGAATGTGCGCGGGACGGAATGGATGGCGTCCGGACGCACCGAGCAGATCGCCCACCGGGCCGTCCGTGGGAATCGGATAGTGACTGGGCACTACCGTTCGGAACCAGAAGCGCCCCTGCTCATCGGTCGTGAACAGACCGCGCCCATTACCCGGCGGCTGCTTGTCGGGCTCCTGCACGTCGTAGAAGCCGTCCACGCTGCATTGCCAGATGTCGATGGTGGTGTCCGCCAATGGCCGGCCGGCGTCGTCCACTACCGCCCCGGTAACCAAGCAGGGCGGCGAACCGCCCATCAAGTCGATCGAGTCGCCGAGCTCGCGACGTGGCGACTCGGTCATGTGAAAAGGACCGAGAACGGTGCCCTCGGTGCCGTGCTCGTCACCATTGATCGTCTCGACCAACATCGATACGCCGAACACATCGGAGAGGAGAACGAATTCCTGCCTGGTGTCATCGCAGGTGTGACCGACAGCCGTGAGAAAGTCGATGGCCTGCTGCCACTCGGTCTGCGTCGGCCGCAACTCACGAACCAGGGCATGGAGGTGACGCGTCGTCACCTGCAATATCTCTTTCAGTCTCGGGTCGGACGTACCCTCGAAGCTTGCAACGACGGCATCCAACGCGGCGGTCTCATTGAAATCCACAGCGGTTTTCCTTTCGCGGTCGCCTCTTCAACGCACATCTCGCAAGATCGCCCGCGCCCACGCGACGACAGGCGCGTCGACCATCTGCCCCTCAATTCGGACCGCCTTGCCTTCGGCCTTGGACTCGACCACCCGCCGAGCCCAGCGGACTGCCGCCGCGTCGGGCCGAAACGCCGCGTGGGTGCCCACCACCTGACGGGGATGCACCAGCAGCTTTCCCGTCATGCCGAGCTCCTTCGCACACCTGAGATCCTCGTCCAGGGCCGCGGCATCGTCCAGAGCGGCGGTCACACCGTCGATCGGTCCCGGAAGCCGCGCGGCCCGCGATGCGAGCACGAGCGCGGACCGGGCCTGGAGCATGGCCGTCCGGCCGGTGTCGCACCCCAGGTCGAGCGCATAGTCCAAGTGCCCGAACGCAATTCGCGAAACACCAGGAGCGGTGGCTAGAGACTGTGCTCGGACCATCCCCAGCGCCGACTCGACCAACGCGATCACGGGTACCCCGACCCGCTCGGCGACGACCGACAGTTCATCGGGGCTTTCGGCTTTGGGGACCATCACGGCGATCAGCCCGGGCAGGCCCTTCAGTGCCGCCACGTCGTCCCAAAAGTGTTGACCCGCTGAGGAAACCACTCGCACACATGCCGGTCCACCGCGGGACAGCCAGTCGACTACCTCCCTTCGGGCGCTGCCCTTGTCCTCGTCCGCAACAGCGTCCTCCAGATCGAGCACGACGACGTCGGTCCCGGACCGGATCGCCTTGTCGAAACGCTCCGGACGATCACCGGGTACGAAGAGAAACGATCTGGCGACCCGAATGGTTTCCTCCTGATTCATGGGTTCTCCGCCTTTCTCGGTTCGGTGGCCGGTGCTCAGTTCGGTAATTCGGCTGCCGCTGAGGCGATTCCGAACTCGGCGAGTACGGCTTCAGTGTGCTCACCGACCCCTGGCACGGGGCCCATCACCGGCTTCGTTCCGACAAATGTCGCCGGTGGAACGAGTGCCCGCAGCGAACCGACGGGTGACTCGTAGTCGAACCACCGTCCCCTCGCCTCGAGTTGCGGGTGCTCCGCCAGGTCGTGCATGTCCCGCAGGATCGCGTTCGCGATGCCCGCCGCCTCGAGCCGCTTCGCGACCGTTTCGGCGCCCCACGCCGAGAATGCGCGCTCGATCTCCTCTTGCAACTCTCGACTGTGGCTCACCCGCAACGAGTTTCGAAGGAACCGGGGATCCGCCGCTATGGCGGGGTCGTCCAGGATCTCCGCGCAGAACGTCGCCCATTCGCGCTCGTTCTGCAGTCCGAGGAACACCTGATTTCCGTCTCCGCACCGGAACGGGCCGTACGGCGCGATCGACGCGTGCCGCGCACCCGTCCGCTGCGGCGCCGTGCCGCCATACATCGCGTAGTTCAGCGGGTAGCCCATCCACTCCGACAGCGCCTCGAGCATCGAGATCTCGATGGTGGCGCCCTCACCCGTGCGATCACGCTGGATCAGCGCCGTGAGAACGCCGGAGTAGGCGAACATTCCGGAGGCGATGTCGGCGATGGATATCCCTACCTTCGACGGCTCGTCCGGGGTACCGGTGATGGAGACCAGGCCCGCCTCGCACTGCACGAGCAGGTCGTAGGCCTTCTTCGCCGAGTACGGTCCACCGGGACCGTAACCGGAGATGGAGACATGAATGAGTTCCGGCTTGACTCTTCGTAATTCGTCGCTGCCGAGCCCGAGTCGTTCCGCCGCGCCGGGAGCGAGGTTCTGGACGAACACGTCCGCGTTGCGGACCAGGGTCTGGATGCTGTCCTTGCCGTGCTCGGACTTCAGATCGAGGCAAACCGATTCCTTCGAGCGGTTGAGCCAGACGAAATGGCTGGCCATTCCGCGCACCGTCTCGTCGTATCCGCGGGCGAAGTCGCCGACGTCGGGACGCTCGACCTTGATCACCCGCGCGCCGAGATCCGCCAGCTGGCGGGTGGCGAACGGGGCGGCCACGGCCTGCTCGAGCGATACGACGGTGAGTCCGTCGAGAGGGTTCATAGGAATTCCTTCGTTCGATACGAAACCAGCCACACTCAATGCGCGATCAGGGAGGGTGTTTCCAGGGTTTTCGTGAAGTAGAGGCGTTCCGCGGCGAACTCTCGGTCGCGGGACATCTTCCGGAACACGTCCAGGTCACGATCGAGTTGGACCGGATCGGTGGAATGGAACAGCAGCCGCTTGTTGGCGCTGGCTCGTGGACTCGCGACATCGACGAACGCGTGGCGGCGTTCGTCGGAGTAGACGTTGAGGATGCCGTCGTCGGCGCGGCCGGAGACGACCGCGCCCAGGGCTTCGTTCAACAGGTACGCGTCGAACAGGCCCATGGTCAGCCCGAGCCCGCCGGTGGGATTGGTCGCATGTGCCGCGTCACCGGCGAGCAGTACCCTGCCCGCGCGGTAGGACCTCGCGCTGCGCTGATGCATCCGGTAGGGCGAGATGGCCTCGAGTTCGGCTGCGGCAGCGGTCTTTTCACCGAACACGGTGGTGAGGAACTCGGGCAGGCGCTCGGCCGCCGATTCGGCGGGCAGGGCGTCGTCTTCCATATACGTGTACCGCCACATGCCGTGCGCACCGGAATCGTCGATCCTGGCGATGATCGCGCCGAAGACGTCGTCGACATAGAATGTCGACTGCGCCCAGCCCGAAAGTTCCTCGGCGAAGCGGACATTCGTGGCGACGAACCGCTCCGGCCAGGTCATCCCCTCGAAGCCGAGATCCAGCTCGCTCCGAATCCTGGAGCTCGCGCCGTCGGCGCCGATGAGCCAGGACGCGCGAAGTTCTCTTTCGCCGGTCCCGGATCGGACGCCGACTCGGACTCCGTCGTCATCCTGGGTGATCGCGGTGACCTCGTGGTTCCAGAGCACGCGCGCGTTGTCGTAGGTTTCCAGGCGGTGCAGGATCAGGCGAGCCAGGGCACCCTGCCCCAGGTGCAGGTTGTACGGACGTTCCACCTTTCCCTCGAGCGCCTGCAATCCGTACTCGATGATTTCGCCGGTCTTGTGCACTCGATAGGCGTAGTCCTGCTTCAGAAATCCGGCCCCTACGGCGTCGTCGAGGAGATCCAAGCGGGCCAGGCCATCCAGCGCTGCCCAGTGATAGACGATCGCCCGCGGCGCGTCCGAGAGAGTCGACGCTCGCTCGAGCACAGTGACGACGACACCTTGCTGCGCCAAACCCAGCGCATTCAAGAGTCCCACGGGACCTGCGCCTACGACTATCACTTGCTGTTCTTCTCGCACTAATCCTCCACGGTGACGATCCCGAATGCCCGTCCGTTACCGGCCGGAGCCCGGGAAAACTCAGCCGATGCGCACTTCTTCGTGATCCGGCACATCGGGAACGACTTGGCGCAGTGAGGGATTCTCTCGCCTCAGTGCCGCACGAATTTTGACGAACTCGGACCGCCGCTCGAAGGCCAGCACGCCGGTCACCGCCTGGCCGCGCCGGTACAGGAAGAGCGAGCCGTCGGAATTGCGGTTCTCCAGCAATTCCTCGTCGCCCGTCAGATATCCGGCGAATTGAATGCGAATGCCATGCTGGTCCGACCAGAAATACGGCACGTTCGCGCAGACCGCGCCATCGAGTTCCCGAATATGGTTCACGGCGTTCATGGCGGCGATACGCCCTTGCTCCGCCGCATTGGTCCAGTGCTCGACCCGCATGATCGCGTCGAATCGCGGATTAGGCCACCGAACGGCATCGCCGGCGGCGAAAACACCCTCCGATACCCGCAGCTGGGAATCGCACAGAATCCCGTTGTCGAGGGTCAGACCCGAGCCCTCCAGCCATCGTGTGGAGGGACGCACCCCGGCCCCGACGAGAATGACGTCCGCGCGAACTCGGGTGCCGTCGTCGAGAACCAATTCCCGGCCCTCCGCGATGTGGGCGACATCGGTGACCGCCCTGCCGAGGAACAGCTCGACACCGGCGTCTCGATGCAACGCCGCGTAGGTGTCGGCTACCGGAGCGCCGAACCTGCCGAGGGGCTTCGGGGCCATATCGACGAGCGAGACCGCACGACCCTCCTTGACGAGCGTCGACGCGAATTCACCACCGATGAACCCGGCGCCCACAATCGCCACCGACTTCGAGGTATCGGCGACCGCCGCACGCAGGGCGCGGGCATCCTCGAAACTACGCAGCGGATAAACCTCCGGAAGCCCGGCGAACACAGGCGGTATCACCGGCTCGCAGCCGGTCGCGATGACGAGCGCTAGATACCCCAGTTCGCCCTCGGCGAGGCGGACCCGTCGCGCGGCGAGATCGAGACCCAGGGCCGGGGTTTCGAGCATGAAGTCGACTCCGTGCCGACCGAGCTCGCCGACCGACCGATAGACCAGGTCGTCCAGTTCGAGCGGATCGCGCAACGCAACTTTGGACAGGGGCGGGCGCTCGTAGGGCAGGTGAGCCTCATCGCTTACGACCGTCACGCTCAGCTCGGGCGCAAGTCGGACGACAGTTTCCGCCGCCCGCAACCCGGCGATGGAACCACCCACGATGACCACATCGGATACCGCTGTCATGCTCTCAGAGCTCCGCTAGCGTGCTCACAGCGCAGACGGCGCCGGCGGCACTGCGAGCCGCGGCCCCGTGGATCAACCCTTCGGGGCCGGGTACGACGGTGAAGGTCTGCGGTTTCGTCATGGGTGAGATGAAGCGGTATCCGAATGTCTTGCCGCGCAGGTCGATTCCCTCGCGCCGCATATGCTCACCCATCATGAGCGCGAGCAAGGGCCCGTGGATGAGCAGCCCGTCGTAACCCTCTTGCGCTGTCCACCCGAGGTCGTAGTGAATCCGGTGCGCGTTGTATGTCAATGCGGAGAACCGGAACAGCGTTCGCTCGTCCACGGCCAGCTCGAGCGTCGGCCCGCTCGGCGGCGCGGGAGCAGCCGGCGCGGGCGGCAGCGTGCCGGATCCGGGCGCGCGGTAGACGATGTCCTGCTCCTCGCGAATCACCAGCTCGCCGCCCTGGAAGATCTCCTGGAGGACCGTGACCAAGGTCAACGGGCCGGTTCGGCCGTCCTTGTCGAGCGAGCTCTTGACCGAGGTCACTTTGGTAGCGGGCTCGCCGATCACCAAGTGACCGAAGGTCGTCACGCGTCCACCCCCGAACATCCGTCGGCGGTCGGGCCCGGGAGGGGCCGGTATCCCGGTGACCGGATGACCGTCCGGACCGAGCTCACGTTGTGGACCGCGCTCCAGCAGATACGCCCAATGCCACAGCGGCGGCACCGGATCATCAGCGGCACAAGGCATCTCGATGTCGAGCATGGCGGCGAGCGACTCGGTCGGCTCGGCCGCGATCATTTCCGTTCGCTCGATCGTCTCTGACTTCCGATCAGTCACCAAGGCAGTTGTCTCGTCTTTCTGCTCGGAGTGCACTCAGCAGTTCTGAAAGATCGGAAGCGTCTTCCAGGTTCCCGACCGCGTGCACGAGTCGGCGGGGAAGCTCGGGGTCGATCGGCGCCAGCAGTGCTTCTGCCTTCGCGACGACCTCCTCGTGGGACATCGGGTTCAGCGCCGAGCCCTTGGCGGTAGTCGGGTTTCCGGCGAACAGGGTGATCGTTTCGCCACTGGTGAACTCCACGTCCAGACGTGGTCCGTCCTCCAGTTCGATGCCGGAGTCGACATGCATCGAGATCTTCGCGATGGTCTCCGCCACCAGCGGGTCGTTCATGCGGGGCGGCTCGAACTGGTCCAGTCCGACACTGCCGTTGCACAGTGCGACACTCATCGCGTAGGCGAGGCTGAACTGGGCATCGAAGACGGTCTCTATCGGGTCGACCGACAGCATGTTCACCGCGGTCTCCGAGGCTTTGATCGAAATGTGGTGTATATCAGCCGGTTTCACGTCGCGCGTGCGAATCATCGCCAGAACCGTGTCGATCGTGGAGTGGCACCCCCGGCAGCAGGCGTAGGGCTTGATGTACGCGGTGGCCACGTTGTAATCCACGCCCAGGTCGGCGAGCGCCTGCTCGGGGAACCCCTGTCCGTTGTTGTAGGTGGCATACAGGCCACCCCATTCGGCTTCGAAAACCCTACGGGGACCCGTAATTCCGGCCTGGGCGAGCAGCGCCGCGTCCACGCCGGTCTCCCCCGCTTTGCCGGGATGGATGCGTTTGGTCATGGCGCCGTCGTCTTTGAACGCCCACACACCACCGGTGAACGAGCCGGCGATTCCGAGCGCGTCGGCGAACCGTTCCGTATCCAGGCCAAGGGTTTTCGCCGCGGCCGCGGCCGCGGCGAAACTGCCCATGGTGCCGCTCGAGTGCCAGCCTCGGCCGGTATGCGCGGCGAAACCGCCGATCGCCTGCAACGCTCGGTAGCCGATGTCGTATCCGGCGATCGTCGCCGCGATGAGTGTCCGCCCGTCGCCGCCCGCCGCCTCCGCCACGGCCAGCGCCGCGGGCAGCACCGTCGACCCGGCGTGGCCCGGCCCACCCCCGTCGTCGAAGTCGCGCGCATGGGCCGCGGTGCCGTTCGCGAGCGCGGCATGAGCCGGCGAAACCCGAAAGGGAGTGCCCCACACCAGGCTTCCGGACTCGGCGCGCACGCCCGTGAGCGCGGTCCGCACCCGCCGGGCCTCATCGGTGTGAGCACCGGCCATCGCCACGGCCAGGGTGTCCAGAATATTCTTCTTGACACCAGCGACGACTTCACTCGGAATATCGTCGAATTGAATTTTCGCCCAATTGGATGCCAGGCGCTCCGTCAAAGACTCGGCATTCATCACCATATTCCCCTTACACCGGGTTCAAGTTCACGGTGAGCGCCTTGACGAGCCAGCGGCCGCCACTCTGTCCGATTTCGGTGCCGTCGTCGACCACCAGCGCATCGGGGTGCCGGTCGGCCAGATACCTGACCACTTCTTCCATTTCGACCCTGGCCAAGCTTTGACCGAGGCAGCCGTGACTGCCGGTACTGAATGTCAGCGGGGAATTGGATTCCCGGTCGAGGCGGAATTCGGTGGGACGTTCGAAGCGCGCCTGATCGCGGTTCGCGGACCAGACCGCCACATGCACATCGGAGCCTTCCGGAATGATCGTTCCGTTCAGCTCGATATCTTCGGTCGCCACCTTGCTCACGATTCCGGGCCGCGGATACAACCTGATGGCCTCGACCACGGCGGCAGGAATCAGTTCGGGATCCTCGACGAGTCGCCGCCAGGTCTCTCGATCACGCAGCAGTGTCCACACGACCAGGCCGGTTTGATGCGAGGTATTGACCGAGCTCGCCTCGAGCATGGCGGCGGCCTCGTTGAGCAGTTCATCCTCCGACAGCTTGCCCGCTTCCTGCTGGCCGATGAGGAAGGACAGCATGTCCTCGCCGAGGGCCTGTTCTCGCTTTCGCGCGATGAGAGCACGCAGATAGGTGAAGAGTTCGGCGTAGGCGTTCACGATCACGGGGGTGAGGGAGCGGTCCCGTTGCAGCAGTGAGAGCGTCCGCTCCGACAGGCTGGCGACCAAGGGCTCGTCCGCCGCGGGTGCGCCGGCGAGATAGCAATAGATCCGCGCGGGAATGCGCTGGTCGATCCCGGTGTGGAAATCGATGGGAGCGCTCGTGTCGAGATCTGCGACAATGCTCTCGACGATCTCGCGAACAATTCCGCGGATTTCCTGCACAGTGTGCGGACCCATGAACCGCGCCATCGGCGCGCGCAGTCGGAAATGACGCGCACCCTCCGCCATGATGACGCTATTGGCACGGAATTCGTGAGCCAGTCCGTCGGTGATTCCGAACTGTTCCATTAGTTCGAGCGCGGCGTTCTTGAAGCGCGTATTGCGCAGGACCGTGGTCGCGAGATCGTAGGTCAGCACTGTGTAACCGGATGGACCGAGCGCCAGTGGGCCGTCCGGCAAGGCTCCGCCCTCGTGTGCCTGGGCCTGCGGAGCGAACGGATCGAAGCGGGGCAGTAGTGTCTCCGTCATCGAGAGATCGCTCCCATCGGGCAGCACAGCACGACCTCGTCGAACTCCTCCTGCCGATCGTCCTCGATCCGCGTCTTCAATTGTGCGAGCGAGCCGTCCGCGCCGATCTCGAATACATCGGGCATCAGTGCGGCGCAGGTGCCGTTGGCATCGCAACGGCCGAAATCTACTTTGACGTTGATCATCTCGGGGTCCTTCATCTGAGATGCGGCGTAATGCCGAATAATTCGGCTAGCTCCGCTGGGATTTGTCCGAGCCGTCGCTCAAGTCGACGAACCCACCGCGCAGGAAGATCAGCGGTGGTTCGCTGGCACGCAGTTCCAGCGTCTCGACCCGGCCGACTACTTGGTAATGGTCACCGATCAGGTCCACCTTGAATCGCGTGCACTCCAGGGCGACGATCGCCTCGTCGAGCAATGGCACGCCGTTGACGGACTCACTCCAGCCCACGTCGTGGAAGCGGTCGTCACTCGGTCGCGAGAACGTCCGGCACACCTCGCTCTGGTTGTGCCCGAGGATATTGACGCCGAAGCGACTCGCACCGTACAGGCGCGGCCAGCTCCTGGAGGAGCGGTCGATGAAGAAGGCGATCAGCGGCGGATCCAGCGAGACCGAGGTGAACGAGCCGATCGTCATACCGACCGGCCCGGACCTGGTGGCCGCGGTGACCACGGCCACGCTCGTCGGGACATGGCCGAGAACGCGCCGGTAGTCGATGGGAGCTGCGGCCAGTTCGGTGTCGACGGCTTTCACTGTGGTATCCATGGCCGTCCTTACAGAACCGTCGTGGGCTCTTCGTTGCCCAGCAGCACCCGACCGTAGGCTTCCCTGCCGATGTCGGCGCTGACGTAGGCGTGCCGGGCCGCGATCGAGGAGTCCCGCCAAATTCGGCTCAGCACATTGACCTCGGCGAACGAACCCGAGCCATTGGCGTTCATCAGCTCGTCGATCGCTCGCGTGGCCAGCTCGGCGACCACGCCGGTGTCATTCCGGATGCGCGCCCGGGTTTCCAGGTCGAGTCGCCGGCGTTCGGCGGCCGCCTGGTCGATGTCGAGGCAAATCCGATTCAAGGTCATTTCCGCGAGGTGCAAATTCGTGGCTGCCTTAGCCACGGCAATCTGATGGGTGGCCGACAGCTTCGCATGCGGGAAATTCGTGTAGGCCACGGGCTTTTCCGGCAATTTGGCTCGAGTGATTTCCAGCGCGTGCCGAACCATACCGATCTGTGCCGCTACGAGAATGGCCGAGGCGACAGCGGTGAAGCCGATCGATGCCATGTGCTCGTCTTTGTGCGGAGTGAGGTATCGGCCTTCGGCCATTTCTTGGAAGCGCTGTACCCGATGCTCCGGCACGAAATGGTCCTCCACCACAATGGTGTCGCTACCCGAGCCCCGCATTCCGGTGACGAACCAGGTCGGTTCGATGGTGAAGGCCTCGGCGGGAATCAACGCCAGTCCCACCTCCTTGCCACCGTCGAGGGGAATACCCACGGTCGCCCAGTCGGCCGCGAAGGAACCGGATGCGTACGGCCAGCGGCCATTGATGTGATAACCGCCCTCGACCGGCTCCGCCTTACCCGGTGAGAAAATGCCACACGACGTCGCCTGCGGATTCGACCCGAACATGTCCTCCCGGGCCTTTTCGGAGAAGGTCGACGCGAATCCGGTGGCGGAGGCGAGCAATGCGGCAATCCACGCGGTGGAACCGTCGCCTCGTGCGACCTCGGCGACCGCCTCAACGGTCGTCCGCATGCTGGCCCCGTGCCCGCCGAGTCGCCGATCCACGAGCAGATGGAACAGGCCGGCCTCGGTCATCGCCTTGACCACCTCCGGGGCGATTCGGCGAGCCTCGGAGCCCTGCGCGGCGTATTCGCGGATCAATGGGACAAGATTGGTTGCGCGGCCAACCAACTCCGCGTCCGGAGCGCCGATGTCGGACCTGACGGCGGTCAACGACGACTGTGTCATGGTGCCTCTTTCCTGGTGATCATGCGAGAAACTGTCGTGATCGACATCACGGGCCAGCTATTTCAGAATGCGTAATCGGCCGGATGGAGTACAAGACCAGGAACTTCGCACACACTATGCGTCCGGCGCATAGTCACATTCGGGCAGCAACCGACCCAAAAAATCGACTCTCGGCCGCAACGTTTTTCGACGTATCATCCCCGGCATGCAATTGCGTGAGCTCGAATGGTTCATCACTTTGACAGAAACCGGAAATATGACAACTACGGCCGACCAACTGAACATCAGTCAGCCGACGCTCTCACGGGCTTTGGCCCGGCTCGAACGCAAACTCGGCGTGAAACTCTTCGACCGTAGCCAGAATCGGCTGCGGCTCAATAAGTACGGCGAGATTTTTCGCGCGCACGCGGTCCGCGCTATCGATGAGATCAACCAGGGAGAAGAGAGAATCGCCACCCTCGTGGACCCGGACCGCGGAGTGGTCTCACTCGGGTTCCTGCATTCATTCGGCGGATGGTTGATACCGCGGCTTCTGGATCGCTATCGTGCCCTCGCGCCACGCACATCCTTCGAGCTCTGCGGCGGTGCATCCGACGCCGTGGTCGATGATGTCCGCCATGGGCGAATCGATATCGGCTTCGTCGCTCCCCAACCCACCGCGGACGATCTGCATTGGCTGCCGCTGGGCCACGAAGAACTGGGCCTCGGCGTCCCGCCGGGCCACGCGTTCGAGGGTCGCGGCGATATCGCGGTCGCCGACCTGATGGACGAGCCCATGGTAGCGCTCAAAGTCGGGTACGGCCTGCGTCAGGTGACCGACCGCCTCTGCCGCGAGGCGGGATTCAGCCCCAGAATCGAAACCGAGGTGACCGAGCTGTCCACCCTCCGGGCACTCGTGGCGGCAGGAATGGGCGTAGCCATCATCCCGGCCGCACAGCCGGGGCACCCGCCCACGACTCCTACCATCCCGTTTCGCGACCACGCTGTCTTCCGGCAGTACGGTGCGGTGACTCGCACACATGGTCCGAGTGGGCGCGCGGCCCGGCGGTTCCTGGAGTTTGTCGCGGAGCAAACCGAACGTCAGCGGCACCCCACAAGTCGATGAATCACCGCAACCGCTCGGACGAGGTGGGGACACCAGCGCCTTCGTGGCGGGTCTGCCGGGCCGTCAGTTTCAGCTCAACAACTTCTCAGACGTGGTGGGCATTAACGGCACCCCGAGATCGAGTTCCCTACACTGTTGCCAACTGCGCGCCACCTCGGCCCGGGCCGCCGCCGCGGCTTAGAACTGAACTGAACAGGTATCTGCGTCCAGCCCCGCGTCGGGCCTTGGAAGGAAGGCATCTCGTGCACCCTGTAGTAGCGCAGCTGAGTGCGGTCATCACCGGCTAGTGCAGTTCTCCGATGGGGTGGTCGGGCACTGTAACCCCCGCGCTGTTGAACGCACTGTTGAAACAGAACCAATACCATTCGCCGCTGAGGTGATGGGATGCGGGCCGGTGGCCAGAAAGATTGGCAAAGCCACTTCCCATCGAGCAATAGGCCGCCATAGGGCCAGTCCTGAAGTAGATGCCGTCGTCGAGGCGTTCCACACCGCGAATGCGATAAAGGCCGAGGCGGTCACCTTCGAACGTCCGTGGATCGACACCGGCACTCACCTGCTGTGCCGCATCGTCGAAGGCGTGCGCCGAGAGGTGCCAGCGCACAGCCATTGGCAGGTCTGCGCTCCATAAAATGGGCGTGAGCGCGATTATCAGTGCGGGAGCAGCCAGGGGGCCGAGCTCAGGTACCCGAAGCCGCCGGGATCGGACTGCCAGGATCGGGTAGACGATGACCATGCACCACACCACAACCACCACGAATGTCCCCCCGAGGATCAACAACGGCGACGGCGACAACGACTTCAGCTTGGTGCTGGCCGGCTCGCTCGCCGAGACGAGTATCCCAAGGCAGGCCACGATGGTGCAGACGAGCAGAAGATGTCTGCTAAGCAGTGACCGGTATCGTCGGTTCCCCGGTCGGCTTTTCTCGGTTTGGGCCGTGCTCATGCCAGGAGCCTAGACTCTAGCTGGGATCGTGGGTGTCGGTGTGTCGCCGCCGGTGAAAGGCTGGCACCGCGCCGTCAATGCCGAGCGAACCTTCCCTCGGCATTGACACACACCTGTCGAATTTGTCTGTAATACAACCAAATTCGCCGTGGCCGTCGCGCACAGCCTCGCGGATGATCGATGGCAGGCCGGTTCGGAGGACCCTGACAAGCTTTGCGGTCAGCCAGCTGGCCTGCAAACTGTCCAGGGCTTAAGAGATAACCCCTGAGTTTCCTGTGGTCTCGGCTCGAGTGTCTGGCATGGGAGCTGGGGGTTTCGGGTGTCCTGAGCCGGTTTTCGGATTTTGATCAGATCTCGGGATTTCTGAAGTAGATTCGGCCGGTCCGAGGTTCTGCGGTCCGAGCTGAAGGTGAGGGTGTCAGGTTGAGCCTGGCGGCGGTGCAGGATCTGCGTGAACGTCGGGAGCTGGCGAGCCCAGAGGAGCTGGCAGCGTTCGAAACCGATGTGCTGGCGGGGTTCGTGCTAGCGCGAACCTCTCGTGGGACCACCAACAGCAGCGCACAAGCGAAACAGGTTATCGCTTTGCCGGTCGGCGAACGCAACGTTCCCGAACGACCGATATGCGGCTACTAGAGTGCATTCGGTCAGCCTCCGTGTGGCCGCTCTGAACAGCGCGACCAGCGCATGGAGATACGTTGTGCGTCCAGGTCTGGACGTGGGCTGACCGCGCCTCCACGTTGGGCCGCTACCTCCGTCGGCATATACGTCTAGTTGTCGAGGTCCTCGATGAGATCCAGGGCTGGGTACAGGACGGGACGAAGTGGACGGAGTCTCGACAGCGCCACGACGCGTTCGACGAGTGGGGCGATCCGGCGGACCAGCAGTCGGGTGCGTTCCTGGTCGGGGCTGCGATCGTGGACCCAGAACAGGACGATGCCCATGTGGGCCAGCCACAGCAGATTCGGCAGCTCGGCCATCAGCCGCTTGTCACCCTTGACGTCGTTGCCGATGACCAGGTTGCGCATGATGGCGGTGGATGCCTCTCGGGCAGGCCGGCTTTCGTCGCTGAACGGACTGAGCGGACTGGTGGGCTCGGCGGCGCTGGCGAAGAACTTACCGCCGAACTCGTGGTAGGGGGCGGCTACGTCGACGAAGGCCAGTTCCATCGTCTGCCACCGGGCGGCGAGAGAGTCGCCGCGGGCAGTCTGCTCGACCCGCTGTTCGTGCAGGGTCTGGATCTGTTGGTAGAAGCCCTGAACCAGGTGTTCCTTGGAAGTGAAATAGTAGTAGGCGTTGCCGACGCTGACGCCGGCTTCGCCCGCGATCGCGCGCATGGTGGTCTTCGTATAGCCGTTCTGCTCGAACAGACGCAGGGCGGCGTCGATGATCTGCTGGCGAGTTTCCTCTCCGCGCGCGGTCGCGGGCTCGGGGCGGGTCATGCGGCTCAGGCTAGCGTGGCTGCGGCGACCGGAACGGGAGGGACGGTGACCTGCTTCTCCTGGTGCCTGCTGCGGCGGATCTTGTTCAGGGCGATCAGGTTTGCGAAGTGCATACCGCCGAGCACCAGCAGAACCATGCCGAGTTTCGTGGCGAGTTCCTCGACTGCGGCGCGCGCATCGATGACTGGGCCGCTGATGCGCAACGCCAGCGCCACGAAGCCCGCATTGACGAGCCAGAACCCGATGACCAGCAGATGATTCACGACTTCGGCGAGATCGCTGTCTCCATTCATGACATCCACCAGAAACCGTGCGCCGGTGCTGTGCAGGGTGCGTGCCACCCAGAACGTGAGCACCAAGCTGATGGTCGCGTAGGCCGCGTATGTGGCGACGACGAGGTTCATTGTCCCAGCTCCTCACTTATTTGAACGTGTTCAACTACGAGGCTAGGCTGTTTGTTGAACACGTTCAAGTGTGAGTGCCGCGACACCGTGCCGGGAAAGCTGGCCTGTCCGGTTCGGGAGCGCATGCTTGGGCAAACGGGCCGGACATCAAACCGGCACCGCGCCCCATGCCAATGTTCATCACTCCGCTTCCGGAGCCATGATCGGTCCGAATAAACGTATCTGGAACATGTTCTCTCAGTGGATCACCTGCTGTCGGTGGTCCCACGACTGGCAACGTGGTGAGCACAACGGTGCCAAACGACAGTCAGAACGGGGGCTCGTGACTGTCGTCGTCGAGCGACCACGCTCCGATAGGCCGGTTGGCCACTTCGACGGAGAGTGCACGCGCATCGAGTCGATGGATGTCGTCGGTGGCGCTGAATACGAAGCAGTCTCCGTTGTTGCCCTGTTTGACACGCAGGGCCGGAGCAGGCAGGCCTCCGACCATGGGCAGATGGCGCATGTCGCCTTGCCAGCCAGGGGCGTCAGCGGCGTCGGCGAGAGCGAGAACGGCTTGCAGCGCCCAGGCTGCCCGGCCGGGGTCGCCGACGAGCCAGTCGTCCATCGGGATGAGTCCGCCGAAGGAGTCGATCGGTTCGGTCAATCGGTAAACGAACACTCGGGTGCTCTTTCTGTTGGAGGGCAACGATTTTCGTTGTTGTCGTTATCGTTCGCCGCGATCAGGTGATCATCGGTTCGGCGGGGGTTGTTGTCGGGTTGATCGTTGCGTGACGTGTCTTGCCGGCGGGAGCGGCAAGGGGTGAACGTCGCCTCGGTCTGCCAAAGTGGTTCGTAGCCTTGTGATTTCGTCGTGCTGCGCCGCGAGGCGTGAGATGGCTGTCTTCTTGAAGTCGGACAGCACACCCTGCCTGCGGCAACGCTGGGACCAGGGTGCACGAATGCGCTACGCCTACTTGAGGAGCTGCGGGAACGCGCCTACACCGGCAGCCATCGGTCGGTGCGGCGGCTGGTAGAGACCTGGCGCGACGTCACACCATCAGCAGCTGTGAACACCCTGGCGGCACCTCGTGACGTCGCCGGCTGGATGATGCGACCGGCCACCGCTCCGACATCCGGTCAGTCTGCGAATTGCTCACGCAGACCGTGCGACAGCCAGCCCGGCCCTCACGGAATATCACGATCACCTGCCGCCGGTGCCCATGTTCGCTGAATCGGAAAGTCAGCTTGAGTTTGTTGTGCAGGAACCACATTCGGTGGATCAGTTGCTCGGAGTGCTGGTCGGGTCCAGCCTAGCCTCACGCTCGACCTGCTGATGGACCTTGTGGCTAGCGTCGATCGCCAGCTCAAGAATCTCGACAACTGACTATATTTTGACGCTGTTCGCGCCGGTCGGGCTGTGGTGTTGGGGTGCACCTCAACTAGACAAATGGAATTTGAGCCCTCGATTACTCAGACCGGCCGATTATCCGCAGCAGCCAGTCGCTCGCGCAACCCGCGAACAATCTGAGCATCGTGGTCGAACACCCGCTCCACAACAGGGAGCAACTGTTCGTAGAGGGTGATCGCCTCACCCGTGCGCCCTAGCGACAGATAGGCGCGAGCCAGGTTGTGGCAGGTGCTCAAGGTGTCGGGGTGCTCGGCGCCCAGCAGCCGCTTCCGATCGGGGAGCACCTGTTCGTAGAGGGTGATCGCCTCGTCCGCTCGCCCCACCGCCCGATAGGCGCCAGCCAGATTGTGGCGGGTGGTCAAGGTACCCGGGTGCTCGGCGCCCAGCACTCGCTCCCGATCGGGGAGCAACCGCTCGAGCAGGGCGATCGCCTCACCCGGTCGGCCCGCCGTCCGATAGGCGCCAGCCAGGTTGTAGCGGGTGCTCAAGGTGTCGGGGTGCTCGGCGCCCAGCACTCGCTCCCGATCGGGGAGTAACCGCTCGAGCAGGGCGATCGCCTCACCCGGCCGCCCCGCACTCCGATAGGCGTCGGCGAGGTTGTGGCGGGTACTCAAAATGTGGCGGTGCTCGGCACCGAGGTGGGTTTCGGCGTCGAGGAGTGTTCGGCGGGTGTAGTCGATCGCTCGGCGAGGTCCGCGGCCGCGGTCAGCTGATTGCTAGCCCAGATCCGTGCATTGACCACGCGGGCTGTGTTTGTCGGGGTCGAGGCCGGTCAGCCCGGTGGCGGTGATGGCGTCGATGTGGTCGATAAGCCCAGCGCCTTCGATCCGGCGCTGCCAAGCCTGACCACGGTCGAACAGGCCGGGTTCGATCACGTCGAGGGCATTGCCCAGCAACCGCGCCCGGGCCTGGTCACTGTCGGCGCGGTCGCGTATGACGCGGGCGACGAGCCGGTGCATCACGACCGCGGTCCGATCAACCGAGCGAGTGAGCAAACTAGCTTGCACGCAACGGGCCACGGCTTCATCGCGGCGCCCGCCATAATCGGGCAGCAGGTCGCGGGCCACACCCGCAGGCGAAAGCATCGCAACGAGTTCAAGGACGCCTCGGACCGCGGTATCCAAGGCGGGGTCACCACTGGAGGCTTCGGTGGTAGCGATCGACAGTAGGATCGCCCGATGCACCTGCAAGGGGTATTCGTGCCCCGCTATCCGGGTGAACGCCTGGTCCCCGAATCCGGCAAGCAACCCCAGATACGTCTCGTAGTCGATACCCAGACGGTCGATCGTGGCCGCGGCCTGGGTCAACGCCAAGGGCAGATCACCCAGTTCCCTGCCCACCCGATCCGCACCGTCGGTATCGGCGAGCTTGGTGGCTTTCTTCAGATAGCGCAGCGATTCACGGCGGGTGTAGACCGTGAGATCCAGTGCGGCGCCCAGGGTGGTGAAGGCGTGTTCGGTGCTGGTGATCACCACCTTGATCCCGGTCGCGGCCGGTAGAAACGCTTTGACCTCATCGGGTGCGGTGGCATTGTCCAGCACCAGCAATCCCGCCACCGGGCGTCCGGTCCAGAACTCGCGCAACCGGTGCGCCGAGATCTCCGAATCACCATTGGGGTCATCCACACCCAGACGCTGCGCGATCGCTGCCAGCCCTTCCAACAACACACCCCGGGATTCAGCGTTGCCCCACCCCACCAACCCCTCACCATCACCGGTCAACACCTCGCGGGCATAAGCGGCGGCAAGCTCGGTTTTACCGACACCCCGCATCCCTGTCACCACCACGACGACCGGCGAACGGTGCACCAGCTTGCGTAACCGGCCCAACGGCGCACGAGTGATGAAGTCGACCGGCTGCTGCGGAACCATACCGGGCGCGGCCATCGATGTTCTGAGTTCTGACTGCCGGATCCTACGCCGCCCACACACGCCACTCCAGCGATACCGAAACCAGCGTTGATGCTTGAAAAATGCGACAGGCCAACGCCATCCGCATCAGGCTGAGCATGCACCACACCCCGTCCGCGTGTAGCCACTTCGAACATCAGTGCACGCGACTTCGAACATCGACAGCACCCATTGATCGATGTCTTCACTTAGCCTGCCACTCACCAGATGCGTACGGGCAAGAGCAGTTCCGCCAATGAAGTGCACCCGATCACCGAACCCGCGGCTGATTGCCGCTAGCAGATGGGAGATCAGATGGTCGCGTTCGACCTGCTCCGGGGAACCCCGAATCGCACTGCGACACTGTCACGTTCGCCGAAACTCATGCCCCGACCCAACCTTCCACACGTCGAAGTGCCGCGCCCAGACGGTGATCTGCAGCGAGCTGTGTAAGTCTCGACAAATCTCTACCGCGGTAGAGCGTCGCGATCGCCGAACGAACCTCCGCCTCGGCATTGCCCAGCTCCGGGCGACGGGCAAGATCGAGTACGGTCTATTCCGGAGTAGTGACCAGCGCTGGGCCCAGTGGCGTTTCGACGCGCTCAGCGTCGAGTGTGTCGGTATCACGACGGACGAAACGAACCTGCGCCGAGCGGTCTGTCAGTGCGATCGGCCGGTGTTGGTTCGGAACCGCGATCACCGCCGTCGCCAGCCCACGAGGTACGGCTCCCAGCATGCGCGCTGCGCTGATACCCATGACAATCGCCTGATCCGGCCCGTAAATCGACGACGCAATACCTGCGGCGGCTGCCTCGAGCCCAGGCAGCCAGGTCCGGCCGACGAAGTCCGGCGGGACGATGATGTAGTAGCCGTGAGCAACGCGGTGCAGCACACCTTGACCGACAAGCCGCGCGACCCTCGGGCCGCGGCTGAGCGTAGATGCCAGCCAAGTCCTGCGGCCGCACGGTCCGAAGCGGTGCCCGCCAGAGTTCACTGGGCAACAAGGTGTTGCGACGCCCAGCCACCAGCACCACCTCCCAGAGAGTATGCATTTAGTAGGCTATTAACCACTGAAATGCATACTACTGGCCGGCTGTCCCTGAACCCTGCCGATCGGCGATCCACGTCTACGGGACGACCCCAGCAACGACCCACCCGCCACTAGGAAGTCTCAACGCCAATGACCCCCTGGCGCTTGCCGCCGCGCAGGGCGAAATCAACCTCGATAACCACTCGGCCAGCAAGAAGATGCTGGTCGGTCCTGTTCCCATCTATACCGCGCCCCGCCGGGGCACCACCGACCTTGACCTTTCACCAGGTCAGGCAGGGTACCCACATCAAGTACCCGACCACCGCATCAGAGAAACCCCAGGTCGCCGGTCGCAGGTTCGCATCATGGGGGTTGCTGTCAGCTCGAGCACCCCAGCTCAGAGCACCGAAAGAACAGGATGCCAGCTCAGCCGACCTCCGAAGATGGCCTTGGCGTAGAGATCCTCCACCCGGACTGCACGACGACTAGGCCGGCGGGAGCGGTTGCGCCCTCCCCCGGACCACGATCATGTGATCCCGCGGCGTCCACCCATCCCGCCACACAGGAACCGCCACACTCGTATCGCTGACACCGAGATCCTCACGGGCGGCCACACTGAAGTCCTTACGCAGACGGTAAGCCTCTCGAACAATCAGCAACCAATCATCATCACCGGCGAGCTCTCCGTACGCGAACCATTCCAAAGTCCATGTGCACCTGTTGAGTTCATCCCCTATCGCCACCGCGTTCGGACTGCCCAGCAACTGCACCTCCTGCCACCGCTGAATGCGCTCACGCTCGAGCTCACCGAGCTGAACAATGCCCTCCTGCAACGAGATCCCGTACGTGTCGGTCTCGCCCGCTCGTATCCTGACCAAACGGCCAGCCAAGGTGTGCATCCCCCTGGTGACGATCAGGAACTCCGAATACACCTGCAATCGACGCTCATCCCACCGCGCAGCCTGACTCCGATTCCACTTCGACCGCTCGTTGACGTAAGAGGCGAGAAAGGTGATCCCACCGCCGATCACAACCCCACCCAACGTGCCGAGCAATTGAGACAACACGGCCAAATACTATCCGTGGCAACGGATTAACTACAGACTTTGGTGTCGACCCATGAGACGACCCACTAGCTCCAGCCCCCGCCAGGCACACCAGCGGGCTCTATACGCGAACCGTGCGAACGCGATCACAACCACCAGTGGAACGCACCCCGGCTAGCATTCGAGCACGGCCGCCTCGCAAGCGGCCATAAGCTCACGCTATCAGTCGATCTGTTCGATGTTCGAGCTTCTGAGGCCCACTGCCTATCGCAATGGAAATTCGGCTTCAATAGTCAGCTCTCCACGAAGAAGAAGATGCTGGTCGGTACGGTTCGCATCTGTGGATGATCCCGCCGAGGGCACGAACCTGCGACGTTCAACCGACCGGGCCGTCGAGCCAGAGGCGACAGGCCGACGGGCCATACCCACAGGCGAAACGGTGACAGCGCCTCAGGAAGTTTGGCCCGGAATTCTTGGCGTATTTTTGGTAGCAGCCCGCAGACTAAAACAGGTCAGGCACGGTGACCGTGCCTGACCTGGTAGTTATGCTCCCCATCTGGACTCGAACCAGAAACCTGCCGTTTCTGAGTAGGCGATGTTTCTGAGTTCCTGACAGTTCCCAATAGTGCCCGTGAGCTGCATGGATGCCGAAAATTAAGATCCCAACAAATCCCGTTGAATCCAGTCAATTCCCACTGAAAGCGTGACGTTTGCGTGTCGTTGGTCGAGTCGTCCCTCACAGAGTCTGCCGTTCACCGCGATGGCAGACGACGTCCGCACGCAGGGCGAGGATCGAAAAGGGCATAGCCCCTACAGGCGGCGCCGCTTGCACCATGAACCCCGCCTGCAACCCGGCACGAGTTCCCGAAGACTCTCCGGCATGTCGCCGACCGACACGCCGACCCATTGATGACTTTGGCAATCTACTAGCAATTTATAGATCCAGCTGGTCCAGAAGCTCGGTCAGTGATGGCACGCGGCGGTTTCCTCCTGTTGAGAGCATGAGCAACTGCAGACGACGTTTCCCCGCCGCGAAGGTTCGAACGGATCTGCCAGTGGTTCCTGATCCACGACCCGTCCTACGCCAGCGAACTCGACCACGCCGTCACCAGCTACCAGCACGGCGAGTCGCTGAACCGCATTGGCGACCGGTTGAACGTCGCCCACACCACCGTTCGGTCGGCACTCGAGCGCCGTGGAATCCCAAGACGTGATAGCCACGGCCGGTCCCGGTGACCGTGCCGGTAGCAGAACAAAATTCGGATATCCGCTGGCTCGCTTATATCCCACCCGGCAGCCAGGTCACCTGCTTGTTGTCAGCCAGCGCTGGGGATCTAGGACCGTCCCCCGAAGACGGTGATGTCGTCCAATGCGTCTTCAACGCGACCACCGATGATCGGGTCGTTGACGAGTTCGCG
Source organism: Nocardia sp. NPDC049737 (assembly GCF_040674755.1). Classification (NCBI taxonomy): domain Bacteria; kingdom Bacillati; phylum Actinomycetota; class Actinomycetes; order Mycobacteriales; family Nocardiaceae; genus Nocardia; species Nocardia sp. NPDC049737. The sequence goes on from NZ_JBFANH010000042.1 coordinate 47,536, forward strand.
TAGCGCAGGAACGACGCGGTCGGTGTCGATGGCCCTGTGAATACGCGCGATGTGTCCCAGGGCCGTCACCGCACCGGAGCGAACATTGGGGTCCGGATTCTCGAGCAGGGCGAGCGCGCGGTCGGTGACCCATCCGCCATCAGGGTCGTGAAGAGCCAACCGCAGTATGGCCTGCGAAACCGCCAGGTTGTCCTCCGAATCGAGCATCGCGATCGCCTCGTTCCGGCCGATCGGTTCGAGGCTTTGGTACGTACTCACAGCGGCTTGCCCTTCCTGTTCACCACGCCCGCCTTGATCAAGGCGTTCTGCATCTCCTGTGTCAGCTCGTCCCATGCACGTTTGTGGCCATGGAAGATCCCCGATTCCGGATACGTCTCATCGAACACGTCGAACTCCCCAGTTTCGGAGTCCAAGCCTACGCGGCGGGAGGAGGTGGGCTTGATCTGTAAAGACTTGTCCAGTGTCTCCTGCGGATGCGTCGGCTCCGGCGCAGCGTTACCTCGTTGCTCTGGACCATGTTTCGGAGAAGGCTCGAAGGTCAGCTTCTTCTCTTCACCATCGATTGCGACCTTCAACGCGATGATCGCCGCGAGCTTGGCGAGGGACTCGGTGAGATCGGGGACCTTGCCGAAGGCGTCGATAACGCCGACGGCGACGCTCGCGGCCAGCGTGATCTCGAGGATCTGGAAGAGACGTTTCGTCGTGTAGAGGCCGCGCAGGGTCGCGATCGTGTCCTCGACCGCGAGGGCGACACCACCGCCGGCGACAGCGATACTCCCGCCGAAGCTGAAGATCGCACCAACGATGGCGCCGGTGACCAACAGCCCGACAGCCCAGGCGAAGGTCGTCATCGCCGTCTTGATACCGTCACCGACTTCGACTGTCGAGCTGTGATAATCCGCGACAGGGGCGGCGACGTTGGTGGACGCGGAGACCAGGAGGTCGGCGCTGGATTTCAGTGTGCCGAAATGTTCCTGGATGATCGTGCGGTTCTCGGTGGCGTCCATGTCGTCGAACAACGCGGCGATCGTGGCGATCTTCGCGGGTGCGCCGGTGATGGTGGCGTGGGTGGAGAAGGTCTTCCACGTGGTGGCGGCCTTCGACAGCTTGTCGACGTCGCCGTTGGGAAGTTTCTCGAAGGTGCCAACGATCTTCGAGGTGAGTTCGTTGAAGAATTCCTCGACGCCACCGTTGTGTTTGACGCCGTCGCCGTTGTCATGAACCGAGGTCGGGATGGTGACCTTGTACTCGGATACCTGTTGCAGAGGCGGGCTTTCAGGGTTGGCGTTGTCGGCCTTCCCGTACTTGTACCCGTTGGCGTAGAGAATGTTGCCGAGATTGGTGAGCGCATCGGCCAGGTCGGTGCAGGTCTGCATCGTGTCCCGGGCGTAACGGTCGTACGCCTCGCCCCACTGTTTGCAGCCGGGAGCGTCACCGGCCATACCTGCGCACTCGCCTTTGACCGCGTCGTGCACGGGTTTATCGGCGTGCCGCAGCTCGCCGGCGAGGTCGTGGCATTGCTTGGCGGCCTCGTAGTAGGTCCGCCAGTTGACCTTCACCGCTCATCCCCCTCGGAGCATCTTCAAGTTTTCCTCGACCGCGGTCGTGTAGCCGGTGTGTGCCTTGCGCGCCACCTCGCTGATATCGCGGGCACCTTCGGCGAATTCTCTTGCCCCGGCTGCCCATTCACGATGAGCATCCGAATATGCCTGCGCGGCAACACCGTCCCAACCCGTTCCCGCCAAGGTCGCGACCTTGGCGTCGATCGCATCGAGATGTTCGGCGATAACGCTGGCGAGGGCGGACAGACGGATCGCGACCTCATCCAGGTGGTCCAGGTCGACCTCGAACTCCTCTGAACTCATGGCAGGTCCAAGCTCGACGTACTCGCGCTGTAGAGCACTTCCGCGTTGCTGCCATCGAGGTTTTCATACGTTGAGGCTGTGACCCCGAGCTTTTCAGCCAACCCGGCCAGCGCGGTGATGATCTGGCCACCGCCGTCACGGATGTCGTTCCAGCCATCGGCGAACTCGTTGGCCAAGTTGCCCTTCCACGTGCCGTTGACCAGCGACTCGACGTCCCTGGCCGCTGAACCCAGCGCGGTCTGCATCGCGGTGGACAGCTCGTATACTTCCTCCCCCACTTCGCGCACTTTCTCGGGTACCACCGAGAGGTTCTGTCCCGAAGCTGGCGTACCCCCGTCGCTCATGCCGCCGAATACTACCTATCTTTCGGTCAGACCGTCGAGGCTGCTCGCCGCCATGCCCGCACGGACATATGTATTCAGCGCGGAATGCGCCCAGGGTGGACAGTCTGTACACCGATCAGCACACCGCCGCGATCGTGGCTCTGGTTCGGGAAGATAGCGTTGCCGATCGCGATTTGCGCCACGCACAATCCGGTGCTGGTCCGGCGAGCCGCAGAAACCGACGCAACGCTATCTCGCTACTGGGTTGGGGGTCGACTGGTGGTGGAGACGTTGCTGGATGTCCTGCGCTTCTTCGATCGCTGCGATCTGTCACTGGCGCGCATCGGAGAACTCACACCCCGTCCCAGACTCGATATCCACGGTCACCAGTAGATCCGACCCACCCGGTGAGAACCGACGACCAGCAACATCGATGAGCGGCACCGGCTGCATTGTCGTGGTATTCGACCGCGGCGTTTGGCTCGTTACGTGCCCGTGCCCCGGTCAATTTCACGACAACCACTTGAAGTCGCGGACGCTCACGTCGTGCCGAAATATCGGCCCAGCCCACAAATCATGAAGCTCGATGACATGCCGCTTGGAGCGCTGCCTTTTGCTAGTCTGCGGCCAGCATTCGCTCGAGTTCATCCCATCCTTCGGCGCTGGACTGCTGACGGGCTCGCGTCGCGCGCGCGTTCTCGACAGCTAGGCAACCGATCCGCAGTGCCAGTGGAATATTCATGTGACGCAACGCTGTCCAGCGTTGTTTGTCATCCAGTGTGACGAACCGGGTCAGCGTCTTGCCCGCCGCCGCGGCGCCCGCCAATGCGTGCGCGGCGAGGAGAAGTTCAGCACGCAGCCTTTGACGCCGCTCGTCGAGATCGGCGCTGCCAGTAACGACGTACGCTTTCGCATGGATGTGGGTTCGCAGGACGACTTCGGTGGCCAGAACACTCAGCGATGGCGTCAGGACCCCGGATCGCATGTTGAGCCCATTACCCGCCGAAGGGCCGAGGTAGACCGCGTGCGCGAACTTACGCAGATCTCGATTGTCGAGCTCGTACAACAACGATGACCCGGGCAGCGGCAGACTCATCGGTGTCACCAGATCTGCGGCGAGATGCTTGAGCCACAGTACCAACGCCTCCGGGGTGGATTCGACCTCACGGAACTTACCCGATTTCGAGATCGTTTCTTTCTCTCCGTGATCCCAACGCACCCCACGGAATTCGCCGGTGCGGATCTGCCGCAGCGCCTCGAACGGCCGGGCAAGATCGTGTCCGGCAGAGCGGACACGATGTGCTCGCCCGCCGAATCCCGGCCCGGTGTAGTCGATCGGCAGCCGCTTTCCGGCACGTTCCCAGGCCCGCATCTGTTTGGTGCGTCGAATCGGCTCCATCGATTTGACGACGGCACGATCCAGCGCCGAATCGAACCACGCCGCAAGCGCTCCGATGATGCCCGTGACACCAACCGCCAGCAGATCATCGTGATCCCAGGCGATGCGTTGGCGCGCCCGCCAACTCTCGAACTGTGCACGTTGCCCGGGTATGAGAGCGGCGTCGAGATCTATTTCGGACCAACCGGATTCGGCGCGCAGTTGATCGTTGATCTCGGTCATTTCGGCGTAGGAAGCAGGCATCGGCTCGCCGCGAACAATCACCACATCGCCGTCGGTGAGCGCCGATTCGGTGGCGGCCTCGAGCTCGGCCATCCGCCGACTGATGGTATCGAGATTGCGATCAAATGAATCGTCCATCTTAACTCACAGCCGATTCAGGGATGCGGCTGAGCACGACTTCGATTGCACTCTCCACCATTTCGACCTGATCGCGCTCGAGGCGCAGTTCGTCGCGCAGCCGCCGGTTCTCCGCCGTGAGTCGCTTGTTATCGGCGCTGAGGCGCCCGATCCGCGCGATCAGCAACTCACGGTCCGCGACAAGGCTTTCCAACCGTTGATGCAGCGCCAGCACCACCCGTCGACGCTGTTCGTCCCGATCGGTCTGCTCCGCGAGCACAACTCGATTGATCAGATCCAAACGCATCGCCCCGACCACGACCTGTCCGGCGGCCAACGGAGTCCAACGCGCACCGCTCGCGGCTGCACCCGCGACCACGACGCCACTGACACCGGTGACCAATGCCGTACCACCGGCAACACCGAAGCCGCCCGCCGCGATCGCTCCGCCACCGAGGGTAGCCAACCCAGCCGAGGTGGCCGCCGCGCCGGAAAGTCCTGCCGCCGTGCCGATTGCGGTGCCGATCAATGGCGCGGCCCAGCCAGCGGTCGCAACTCCGACACCAAGACCGAGCACACCCGCCGCCGCTACCCGACCCCAACGGACGTTCTTGCGGCGGAGCCGACGGATGAGTGCCTTCTGCTCGGCGAGCATCGCGTCGAGGTCTGATTCCCTCGCATCAGGAAAACCCGCGGTCAATACCCGCAGTATTTCCTGACGAGCCGATGCATTCCACTTGCGCTTGGCGGGCCAGGGATCGAAGAGCACGAGATCGACCAGCACCAGCAGCGACCGGGGGCGGGAACCGATACTTCGCGGTGCCCGCCGACCGAGATCGGCTACTCGCTGCGCAACGGGAGCGATGCCATTCGACTCGATCTCGGTGACAAGTTCCGATACGAATTGTGTCTTGGCGGTGGAACTTTCGACAGACGACAACTTCGTACACAACCGTGCTACCGCCTCGTCACGAACCACCCGCTTCGCCGAGATCTCGTCCTCGTCCCGGGTTGCCGCCAGATCGGCCTGCATCATCGTGATCTGCATCGTCGCGAGCGCAACAGATTCCGCCCACTCCAATACGAACTGGCCGTTGTCGGGCTCGTCGTCCGTGTTCACCACACTCCCAAGCATTTTCGGTCTGGCCAGTATCACAGAACGCACCGACGACTCCTGGGGTTTCGACCGAACGAACCGTCGCGGCTGCGTATAACGTGCCCGGCATATACCTGTATCTCGTGCCTGCAGACCTGACCATCGACGCGGTCACCGTGCCCATAATCGCTTCTGGTTCGACCCCACCGGTCGCCATCCGCTCAGCCGCGGCGCCGACGGCTGGGGCGTGGCGGTCGAACTCCTCGACTTCGCCGACCACAGTGAACAGCACTGTTTCGCAAGCTGGCCAGCCTCGAAGCACTCGGACCGGACCAAACCGAATGGGCGGCGCGCATGGCGACGCTACACACGGCTCGACGATCCCCGTATCCAACGCAGGACTCACTCAAGGGGCGCTGGCCGCGCCGGTAAACTCCGACGTCGTTGGTCGCCGGACTACGACGCGGCTGTCGCGGCCGAGATCCGTTTGTATCAGCGAAAAGTCACGTCTAGGACCAGTGTGTCGCAGTGGGGGGCCGCGTCTGGTAAACGCATTCTAGGTAGCCGATGTGTGCGCCGCCGATTGCCCACACGCACCCGGAAGGGGCGACGACACGCGAGGCTCCTTCAGCAAAGCAGACACGCCGCTGCAGCGCGTAACAGCGGGCCCGGTGGGAACGGTGTGCACAACGTGAAGCTCGTACGTGGCGGAAACGCTCCAGTTACCGCGTCGACCGTGACCGTGACACTCGAATGGGGGTCCCAGTGCGAGGTTGACCCCCAAGCGCTGCTGCTGACCGAAACTGGAAAGATTCGGACGAACGATGACTTCGTATTCTACAACGCTGCGAAACATCCGACTGGCGCCGTATCGCTGGACGAGTCAGCGGTGGGGCGCGCAAAACTCACTGTCTCCCTGACTAATGTCGAAGGCATCATTTCGCGAATCGTCATTTCTGGATCGGTCGACCGGGGATCGTTCCGAGATGTTTCCGATCTCACGCTGACTGTCCAGGGCACGAACAGCATACCGATCTTGTTCGAGGTCGACCAGCCCGATGCTGTGACAGCGATAGTGCTCGGCGAATTCTACCGACGAAACGGGGCATGGAAATTCCGGGCGGTCGGCCAGGGATGGGCAAGTGGGCTACGTGGACTAGCTGAGGAGTTCGGCGTCGAGGTCGACGACCCGCCCGCCACCCCGCCTCCGGTGGGACCATCCGCTCTTGAGCCCAACTACGCTGCGCCGCAAGAATACCCACCGCATATGGAGCCCGCATGGTATCCGGACTCCATCGATTCGAATCGTCTTCGCTGGTGGAACGGTGCAACCTGGACCGACGAAATCAGGCAGGTGTTTCCAGTAGATCCGGCCATCTGCGAGCGCTGCGGCCGAGCGAAACGAGTGCCGCGTTTCGGTACCCCACCACCGTGTCGCTGGTGTGAGTCCGACGTGAACGGATTCATGGAAATGTGGCGGTCCCAAGCGTGGCAGGTGCTGACCACCTCTGGTCCGCGCGGCACAGGATGGAACGAGCTATGGATCGCCCTCCGCTTCCAGCGGATCCACGAAACAAGCGGTCGGGAAGCATTGCGGCCACTCGCAATCGGCTATCTGGAGCGGATGGTCGCCTTCGCCTTCGCCGATGACGAAATCGAGCAACACGAGTTAGACAGCTTTCAGCAAGCGGTAACTGATCTTCAATTGGCTGTCGATCTGGGCGTCGCCCAATCGCGTGTCAACGAACTTCGACAACGCATGCTCCGTGGCCGATCGCTCACCCAGGTTCGCGCTGGCGAGCTGCCCCGCGTACAACGATCGGACCTACATTTGGAAGCTGACGAAACACCGTACATCGACGTCAACGCAGTACAGATCAAATACACGGCAAGTGGGCCGCGGCACAACAGCGGCAGGATTATCGGCAGTAGCAAGAAGTTCCGATTCGTCGGGGCAGGAGCAGGTACCGAGCTTCCATGGGCGAAAATTGTTTCGATAGCGAGCGAGTACGGGAATATCATTATCTCCGCGACTACGGCCCGCGGCGGTGGAACATACAGCGTCCCAGACCCTGAATATGTTGCGGCCGTGCTCGAAGGGGCATTACGGATAGCGAAGCGACTCGTACTCGCTCCAGGGCAACGGGACACCCGCTCGATACCGCCAAACATAAAAGCCGAAGTCTGGCAAAGAGATGGCGGCAAGTGTTGCCAATGCGGCGATAGCCACTACCTCGAGTTCGATCACGTCATACCGTTGAGTCGAGGCGGCGCGACTAGCGTCGGAAATCTCCAGATCCTCTGCCGCAGATGCAATCTCGAAAAAGGCGCGCGAATCTGATCAGACGCAACCACCACGCTCTGCACAACACCGGCGTGCCAGGTAGAGCAGGATCAAGCTCGACCGCGTTACCGGTGACGCCGATGGCTGCGACAAGCAAGCCAAGGACGCCGATGGCTGCGACAAGCAAGCCAAGGTCGAGAACGCGGGTGATTCGCAGCAGCAAGTCAAGGTAGGCTGGGCTGCTGCGTTCGCCTTCAGGGCAGCGACGACGCCCTGGACTTCGAGGAATCCGTCGAAGGCCGCCGGATCACGTCCGACGCCAACATCGCACAGCTGATGGCCCGAGCGATCGCCACCGAAATCATCGACGAGGCGACGCAGTTGATGGCCGTTTTCGAGCAGGATCTGTGGCCGTGGGTGCGCCGTGTCGGGGATTCGCCCACGCCCGCAGCAGGCGCGGCCCTCAGCCGCATGGACGAAGCAACCGCCAAATGGCAACACCCGTTGGCAGCGATGGCGGAGCTATTCACCCAATGCGAGGCCGCACACCCGAGAGACCGATGACGCGTGGCGCGATCTTGGGTCTTCGAGCTGTACATCGACGACCAGCACCCGATGCCGGGCGTCCGCCTGGGCGTGCTGCCCGGTTGGTCGCTGCAGCGGCGCGTGTGGGGCACGTTCCAGAATGCGCCGACCGCAGGTAAGCAGGCGCGGCGCAAGATCCCTGCCGACGTGCTGGTGATCTTCGAGCTGCCTGTGCGGCTACGGCGTGACCTGCACCGCACCTGGCAACGCCTGACAGCGCTCCGACCCTCCCACGCGGCGTTGGCGCCGGTCACGGCCGACCTTGCCCGCAGCAGCTACGACCGGGGCGCTCACCGCCGCAGCCTCGATGCAATGGCTGCTCGCGCAACGAGATCCATCGGCTGGGACGGCCGGGAACTGTTCCTGCCACAGGCCACCAGCAGCTACCGCCTCTACCGGCAGCTGCGATTCCTACACACCTGGCTGGCCGTGGCGGACTCGGTGGTGGCAACTCTCAATCAGGTCTGCGCACGCCCTGAAGTGTGCGCCGATGCCCCGCTGGCGATCCGTGCCAGTGGCCTGCCCGCGATCGAGGACATCGACCGCTACATGGCCGCAGTCGTCGACGGCAGCCATCACTCGACAGCATCGTTCAGACCGTGTTCCACTCCCGGACGACCTGGCTGCTTCGGGTCGTCGCGCTCGCAATAGGGCATTCCTGGTCGTGCTCATATCACGCCACCTGGCCCGACAACGGAAATGAGCAGTTGGCTAACAGGCACTGAGTACTCCACTCGCACACTGGCATCCTGATCGTCAGAGCCCTCCACGAAAGTGGCGGAACCTCAGGCAATCCGATGTCTCATTATCCTGTTTTGTGGCTCCCAAGTCCTTGCGGCGGTTGGGGAAAACCGCTAGGCCAAGCCGTGTCCTTGTCGTAGTGGCATTCCTCGATGTACGCGTCATCCAGGGTTGTCGGCCTGGTGAAATCCTCGCCGCGGCGCACTCCTAGTCCGGCCATCTTGGCGCCATCGAGGTTCGAGTAGGCGAGTCGTGCGCGCCCCAGATTCGCGCCTTCCAAGTGGGTGTTGCTCAAGTCGGATCCGATGAAGGTGGTGTCTTGCAGATCCGCTGCCACCAACTGGGCATCGGTCAGGTCCGTCAGATAGAACCAAGTCAGTCGAAGGTTGGCACGCATCAAGCTGGCTCCGCGAAGGCAGGCCCCGGAGAGGTCGAGCGGGTATGTGTCAACGCTTCGGCGGCCAATGACTGTCAGCGCAGCCTGAACATCGGGGCTTGGCCTTGGGGATTCTTCTCGTGTGCATGATTTGCCATTTGGTGCATGGCTGCGCACGAACGAGGCCAGGACGTCAAGGATAGTGGAACGGTCTGGATCCGAATCTCGCGTCAGACGTTCGAGCGAGTAAATGCCGCCGAGTCGAACATCTACGGTCTGGCTGCCCAGTTGCTCGACCGCTTTCGAAAACCTTGTTGTGATCTCGGTCTGTTCTGCGACCCCGGCCTGTTTGTTAGCGATCTCGACCTGTTTGCCAGCAAACTCGAACGAGTGAGCTGTAAACCAAAGGCCCCCAAGAACACCGACCGCTGCTGCGATCGCACCGAGTTTCAGCCAACCGTCCCAGGTCAACACGGCGAGTGTGCGTGTCCTCGCACGGCTGAAGCGGCTCAGCTGCTTCGGCTTGACACTCGCGACGCGCCGCGGTCGCTTCGCGATCGGTCGAGGCCGCATCAACGTTCTTGCCGGTGGCCGACGGCGTGCAGGACGAGGGTTTCTCAATCGTGTTGTGCGAATAGGGATCTTGCGCCGTGGGGCTTGCCGGTTCTGCGGAGAGCTCACGTCGCCCATCTTCCACCTACAGTGAGAACTGGAGGCGCATTGAGGTTGAGTCCAGGAAGATGGTGTACGACCTGAACGCCCTTGCAGCGCAGGGTGTGTCGTAACCAGGAATTGGGTGGCCACCGCGTGATCCTTCAG
>NZ_JBFANH010000043.1:0-53349 GCF_040674755.1 Nocardia sp. NPDC049737
GGATCCTTTCTCCACCGCGGCGCAGTCGTGAGTGAGCGTCAGCGAGTGAGCCATCGACACAGCGCGCAGTCGCGCACGACGGAGCCGAGCGCCAGCGAGGCGCAGTCGTGAGCGAAATCGCCAAGGAATCGGGCGAAATCCCGGCGAAGGAACCCGTGCGGATTCCGGGCGGGATCGCGACCGCCGTCGGTTCCTGGCCGGGGACAGATCCGCGGGAGGCCGCGGGCACCATCATCGGTGAGTTGCCGGATCTGCCGCATCTGGTCGAATTGCCGGGACGCGGTGTGGGTTCGGACATGATCGGCCGTGTCTCGGCACTCCTGGTGGATATGCGATTCGACACCACCACCCGGGGTTATCGGCTGGCAGCCCGGCCGGGTGCGGTCTCGCGGCGTGCGCACGATCTGCTCAGGTCCGATCTGGACGCGCTCGAAGAGGCTTGGGCGACAGCGGGTTCGGCGGGCACGGTCAAGCTGCAGGCCATCGGCCCGCTGACCCTCGCTGCCCAACTCGAACTCCCCGTCGGACACCGTGTGCTCACCGATTTCGGTGCGGTGCGCGATATCTCGGAATCCCTCGCCGAAGGCCTTGCCCAACACGCGGCTGAGGTGCGCAAACGCCTCGGCGCGGAAGTCGTTCTGCAACTGGATGAACCGTCCTTGACCGAGGTGCTGAACGGCTCACTGCGCGGCGTGAGCGTCCTCGACACGGTGCGTGCGGTGCCCGAACCGGAGGCACTCGCGGTACTGGACGCGGTCATTGCGGCGCAGTCGGCCCCCGTGCTGGTGCACACCTGCGCCGACGCGCCCGCCTTATCCTTCCTCCGCCACAGCGCGGCCACCGCTGTCGGATTCGATATGGCCACCATCACCCCCCGCGCACTCGACGATATCGGCGAAACACTGGACGCGGGAAAGCAATTGGCCCTCGGCCTGATCCCGACCACGCCGCCCGCCAACCCCCCGACCTGGCGCGAAATCGCTGAACCCGGCGTCCGCCTGATCGACCGCCTCGGCCTTCGCCGCACTGTGCTGGCTACCCAGATCCTGGTTGCCCCCGCCTGCGGCTTGGGAGGCGCCCCACTCGAATGGGCCCGCCAAGCCCTGCGCCTGTCCACCGAAGTGGCCCGCGCCTACGCCGAAGACCCCGAATCCCTCGACTTTTCCTGACGTTCCGCTACGCCGACGCCGCCGCGGACGGCGATCCGATCACCGCGTTGCACGCGTACGAAACGGAGATGATCGACTGCGGAGTCGCGGCGGGGCGGGCGGCGCTATCGACGGGCAACGTCATCTCGGACGGGATCCGCCGTCCGGTTAGTCCGCCGCGACGTGCGGGAATGTGGCGGTGACTTGTCGGTGGGCTCGACTAATGTGCGATGGGTGAGTGACAGCGACATTGCGGCGGACCCGGCTACGGCGGAGCAGCGGGTGGAGTGGCAGCGGCTTGCGGACGAGGTTCGGGAGCACCAGTTCCGGTATTACGTGCGGGACGCGCCCATCATCTCCGACGGTGAGTTCGACGAGCTGCTGCGGCGATTGCAGGCGCTCGAGGACGCGCATCCGGATCTGCGCACGCCCGATTCGCCGACACAGCTGGTCGGCGGCGGATTCGCGACGGATTTCACCGCCGTGGATCACCTCGAGCGAATGCTGTCGCTGGACAATGTCTTCGACTTCGACGAGCTGCGCACCTGGGCGAGTCGGGTCGAGGCCGAAACCGGGTCGAATCTGCACTATTTGTGCGAGGTGAAGATCGACGGTGTCGCGTTGAACCTGGTCTACGAGAAGGGGCGGCTGGTTCGCGGCGCGACCCGCGGCGACGGGCGCACCGGTGAGGACGTCACGCTCAACGCGCGCACCATCGACGACATTCCGACCGAGCTGACCGCGACCGCGGAGTTCCCGGTCCCGGAGCTGCTCGAGGTGCGCGGCGAGGTCTACTTCCGGCTGGAGGATTTCGAGACTCTCAACGCGGCGATCGTGGCCGAGGGCAAGCCGCCGTATGCGAATCCGCGCAATACCGCGGCGGGTTCGCTGCGCCAGAAGGATCCGGCGGTCACCGCGCGGCGTCGGCTGCGGATGATCTGCCACGGATTCGGACGTATCGAGGGCTACACCCCGACCTCACAGCACGAGGCCTATCGCGCGCTTGCCGCATGGGGTCTGCCGGTCTCCGAGCACACCAAATTGGTGCAGGGCATCGATGCGGTGATCGAGCGCGTCAATTATTGGGGCGAACACCGTCACGATATCGAGCACGAAATCGATGGCCAGGTGATCAAGGTCGACGAGATGGCGCTGCAGCGCAGGCTCGGCTCGACCTCACGTGCCCCACGCTGGGCCATCGCCTACAAGTACCCGCCCGAAGAAGCCACGACCAAGCTGCTGAATATCGAGGTGAATGTCGGACGCACCGGCCGGGTCACCCCGTTCGCGGTAATGGAGCCGGTGTCCATAGCGGGCTCCACGGTCGCCATGGCCACCCTGCACAATGCCTCCGAGGTCAAGCGCAAGGGCGTGCTCATCGGCGACACCGTCACCATCCGCAAAGCCGGTGACGTGATTCCCGAGGTGCTCGGCCCGGTGGTCGACGCACGCTCCGGCGACGAACGCGAATTCGTCATGCCGACGCACTGTCCGGAATGCGGCACCGAGCTGGCGCCGCAGAAGGAGGGCGATGCCGATATCCGCTGTCCCAACCAGCAGTTCTGCCCGGCGCAGCTGCGGGAGCGGGTGTTCCATGTGGCCGGGCGCGGCGCGTTCGATATCGAATCGCTCGGTTACGAGGCCGCCAATGATCTGCTGAAGTCGAAGGCGATCACCGACGAAGGCGATCTGTTCGACCTCGACGAGGCGCGGCTGCTCACCACCACGCTGTTCGCCAATAAGAACGGCGGCCTGTCCGCCAACGGCAAGCGATTGCTGGAGAACTTGCAGACAGCCAAGAATCGGGCGCTGTGGCGGGTGCTGGTCGGGTTGTCCATCCGGCACGTCGGGCCTACCGCGGCGCGGGTGTTGGCCAGAGAATTCGCCAGTATCGATCGGATCCAGGACGCCGCGGTGGAGGAACTGGCCGCCGCCGACGGCGTCGGGCCGACCATTGCCGCCGCGGTCGCCGAATGGTTCACCGTCGATTGGCATCGCGCGATCGTCGACAAGTGGCGCGCCGCGGGTGTGCGGATGGCCGATGAACGCGACGAGTCCATCGAGCGCACACTCGAGGGTCTATCGATCGTGGTAACCGGGTCGCTGGAAGGGTTTTCCCGCGACGGCGCCAAGGAGGCGATCCTGGTGCGTGGCGGTAAGGCCGCGGGTTCGGTCTCGAAGAAGACGGCCTTCGTGGTGATCGGTGATTCGCCGGGCTCCAAGGCCGCCAAGGCGGAGGAACTCGGTGTACCGATCCTCGACGAGGACGGATTCCGCAAGCTGCTCGAGCAGGGTCCGACGGCGGTGACGCCGGAGACGGCCGCGGAGGATGCCGAAGCCGAGGAGTAGATATGCCGTCGTCGAATACGCCTTGACCTGAACCTGGCTTCAGGTATGAGGATCGACTGGTAGGTAACTATCAGGAGATTCGATATGACTCACCGCTCTACCGCTCTGGTCACCGGTGCTTCGGCGGGACTCGGACTGGCTCTCGCCCGTTCGCTCATCGACCGCGGGTGGCGGGTGATCGGCACCGCCCGCCGCGCCGACCGGCTGGCCCGGGTGGGCTCCGAACTCGGCGAAGCATTTCTCGCGGTGCCGGGCGATATCACCGATCCGGCGCATCGCGCCGAACTGGCCGCGGTCGCGGGCGAGTTCGGACATCTCGAGCTGCTCGTGAACAATGCGAGCAGGCTGGGGCCCAGTCCGATGCCGCGCCTGGCGAACTATCCGCTCGATCAGCTCGAGCTGGTGTATCGGACCAATGTCATTGCGCCGCTGGCGGTTCTGCAGTTCGCGCTGCCGCTGCTCGATCCGGATGGTGTCGTGGTGAATATCAGTTCCGATGCGGGCGTCGAGCCGTATCCGGATTGGGGCGGCTACGGTTCCTCGAAGGCGGCCCTGGATCAACTCACCGCCATCCTGGCCGCCGAACATCCGAAGCAGTCGATCTACGCCTTCGATCCCGGCGATATGCGCACCGAAATGCATCAGGCGGCATTTCCCGGCGACGATATCTCCGATCGCCCCGAGCCCGAGACCGTCGTGCCGGCGCTGCTGCGTTTGGTCGAGCAGCGACCCAAGAACGGCCGCTATACCGCCGCCGATTTCGCCGCGGGGGTCGGCAGATGACAACGGCGTTGAATGAATGGGCCGATGTCCTGCCGCCCGAGCGCAACGCCGCCGCTCCGCCGGAGGCACGGGGGCTGGCGCGCGACGAGGTCCGGATGCTGGTGGCGGCGGATCGTCTCACCCACAACACATTCCGTGAACTGCCAGCGCATCTGAACGCGGGTGACCTTGTGGTGGTGAACAATTCGGCGACCCTGGCCGCGGCGGTCGACGGCACCCTCGACAACATGCCCGTCACGCTGCATCTGTCCACCTGGCTCAATGCGCCCGTCGATGGGGCCGGCGGTCCACCGGATACCTTCGGCGGTTGCGATGGACTATGGGTGCTGGAGGTGCGCACCCGTGAACGCACACCGTATCCGCGTGACCTGAGCAAGGGCAATGAGATTCGGCTGCCGGAAGGTGCCACCGCCACCCTGCGTGAACCCTGGCTGCCGGGTGCGCGTCGACTCTGGATCGCCGAACTCAGCGCCGATCCCACCTGGCTGCTGGCGACCCACGGCTATCCGATCACCTATTCCTATGTGCCACAACGTTGGTCGCCGTCGTACTACACGACCGTCTTCGGCCGAATTCCCGGCAGCGCCGAAATGCCCAGTGCGGCACGCCCGTTCACGCAAAGGCTGGTGCTCGATCTGGTGACCTCGGGCGTCGCGATCGCGCCGGTCACGCTGCACACCGGTGTCTCCTCACCCGAGGTGGGCGAACCTCCGAGCCCGGAGCGGTTCGCGGTAACGGCGGCGACAGCACGTCTGGTGAACGACACCAAGGCGGCGGGCGGCCGCATCATCGCGGTCGGCACCACGGTGACGCGGGCGTTGGAGACCACCACCGATAGCGACGGAATCGTGCATCCGGCCCGGGGATGGACCGAATTGGTCCTCGGTCCACGGCGCCCCGCCCGGGTAGTCGACGGCATCATTACCGGCTGGCACGCACCAGGCGCATCGCACTTGGAGCTACTCGTCGCGGTCGCGGGCGAGGCCACCGTCCAGGAGGCGTATGCCACCGCACTCGATACCGGATATCTCTGGCACGAGTTCGGTGACAGTGCGTTGCTGTTCGGCCCCGGCGCTAGGAGGGGCTGATGCTCACGGTGGAGTCGAGCTGGCCACCGACCTCGATCCGGCCGCACTTACCGTTGCTGAGATCGAGATGGGCGTTCCTGGTCTTGGTCCGGCTCTTCTGGATGGTGGTGTCGACAATGACCTGGACCTTGCCGACCGAGCACACCTTCACGAGCGCGGGCGAGCCGTCGAAGCTGTAGGTGCCGCCACTCTGGCAGGTGTTGGTCTCGTCGTGGAAGAAGATCCGGGCGGTACCGTCCGGACAGGGTGCCTCGGCGGCGGCTTGCGGCGGTCCGAGCACGACCAGCGGGCCGAGTGCCAGCGCGGCCGCGACGGAGCTGCGGGCCACTAGACGACTAATCGTCAGTTCCATCGTTTAATCCCTCATCAATACATTTCCGGCAGATGCCAGCGGGTAGCCGCGGCGCCTGCATGATAACGCGTGACGTGCGCATTTGTCCGCCGGAAGCCCCACCGGCAGTCCCTATCCCGACCCGTGACCAGGGTGCGGTGTCGCGGCCCGGCGGGTGAACCGACAGGATGGCGGGATGCTGCGCAGTTTTCAGGTGACCAATCACAGATCGCTGGCCGAACGGCAGGACTTGCGTTTGAGCCGGGGGAGCGGACCGGTCGCGGTGCCGGTGACGGCGGTGCACGGTGCGAGTGCCGCCGGTAAGACCAGCCTGATCGATGCGCTGGGGCAGATGCGCGATGCGGTGCTGAATTCGGTGACCGGCTGGGATCCCTACGCGGGACCGGTGCGCGCGCCGCATCGCGGATTCCCGGATCGTCCTTCGGAATTCGTGGCGAGCTTCGTCGCGGAGGGCGTGCCGTACACCTATGGTTTCCGGCTGGACAACGCGGACGTGACGGCCGAGTGGCTCTACACGCATCCGCGCTCGCGCAAGCGAATTGTATTCGAGCGCAACGGCGAACAGATCAAGATCGGTCCGATGTTCGAGGCCGCGCGTTATGGCATCGCCGCATTGTTACCGCTGGTGCGGCCGAATGCGTTGCTGCTCAGTCTCGCCGGGCAGATGTATGCCGAGGCGCTGGTGCCCGCGTATCGGTGGTTCTCCGCGATGCTCGAGGTGCAGCACGGTGCGACGGATGCGACGGCGGTCGCGCATCGGCTCGGCAGCCATCTGTCTGCCGCCCCGGACCATGCGGTGCGGCTGCTCATGCTGCTGCGCACCGCCGAACTCGGCATTACCGATCTGCTGATCGCCGAGCCGGACCCGATGTACGCGGATTATCTGCGTGAACTCGACGCCGATATCGCGGGGACAGCCAAACAGGTGGAGCTGTGTGCGACCTCGCCCGCGCATGCTGATCAGTTGCTGCGGGAGAACGGCATCACCGAGGTCATGCTCGAGCGCGAGCTGAGCAATCTGAAGGCGGCCCGCGATGCCCTCTACACCCGGATGGTCGGGCGGCGCGGTGTCGGCCTCGGACTGGTGCACACTGGCATCGACTCCGCCTTCGATATCACCGAGGAATCCGACGCCACCCTCTCGATGCTGCGGTTGCTGCCGACCATGCTCGACGCACTGGACTCCGGCCGGGTGCTCGCGATCGACGATATCGGCGCACACCTGCCGGTAGAGGAGACCGACCGACTGATCCAGCTGTTCCAGAATCCGGAGACCAATTCCCTTGGCGCACAATTGATCTTCACCACGAACAATCGCTCGCTGATCGATCGGGCGAACGGTCGCTCCCAGCGCACCCGCACCGCCGTCTGGCAGATCCGCCGCACCGACCACGGCACCAGCGAGCTCGCGTCGCTGTAGTCCGCGGCCTTGGAGCCACATGAGCCATCGGTCGCAGTTGGCCTGTCGCGCTGCCAGTGCTGCGGTTTGCGTGTCCCGACCGAGCGCGGGAGGCGTGGTGCAACTCGGATGCTGGCGAGCACCTGCGCCGGGCTCGGTTGTGGCCGCGCCTAGTGGTGTCGCAGTGGTGGCCCGGACCGCGCGCGGGCGGCATGGTCCGGCTCGGGATGCTGGTGAGCGGATTTGCGCCGGCATCGGTTGCTGCCGTGCCCAGCAGCGCCGCGGTATGCGTTCCTGGAGCAATAGCATGGGTGCCATGGTGCAGTTCGGGATGTTGGTGATCATGGTCGGCGCGCTGGTGGCGATGGTCATGCTCTATCTGCGTGGGCGCAACGGTGTGCGGCTGTCGAATCCGGAGTCGGGGACGTTGTATGTCACCGGGGTGAGCCCGCGGCCCGACGCGACCGGTGAGCAGTACGTGACCATTACCGGCAATCTCACCGGCCCGTCGGTTCCCGGCACCGTGGTGTACGGCCGACTGGTGTG
Organism: Nocardia sp. NPDC049737; assembly: GCF_040674755.1. NCBI lineage: Bacteria > Bacillati > Actinomycetota > Actinomycetes > Mycobacteriales > Nocardiaceae > Nocardia > Nocardia sp. NPDC049737. The sequence goes on from NZ_JBFANH010000043.1 coordinate 7,666, forward strand.
GGATGTGGACAACTGGCCTGCCCCCGGAGATCTCATCCCGGTCGTCTACCCGTCGGGCAAACCGGAACGCTGGCAGATCTCGCATCCGGGCGCGCGTCCGGGGCTCGGTTCCTGACCGGCCGCCAGGCCGTCGCACGGTAGCAAGGGCAGAGATGTCTCGTCGATCGGGACCGTGTTTCCGCGGCGGTCCTGCATCGAGTCGGCGGCCGGCGCGGCCAGTTCGGTCGACCGACCGGGTTGTTTGGGAGTGGGCGCTCGGGCGGTGGGAGGATGCGGATATGGATGCGCAGGACTCCCAGGTCGTCATTCGCGACGCTCACCCGGACGAATACGACGCCGTAGGTGACCTGACGGTCGAGGTATATGTCGGCGAGGGGTATGTGCGTCCTGGCAGCCCGTATGTCACCGAACTCGCCGATATCACCCATCGCGCGGGTGCGGCGCAGGTGCTGGTCGCGGTGCACGACGATCGGGTGGTCGGTTCGCTGGCGGTGGCTCGGCCGGGGACGCCGTATGCCGAGATCGCCCGACCGGGCGAGTTGGAGTTCCGGATGCTGGCCGTCTCGAAATCAGCGCGCGGGCTCGGTGCCGCAACGGCGTTGGTGCGCACCGTCATCGAGATCGCACGTGCGGAATCCTTTGCCGCCGTGGTACTTACCACGATGCCCGCCATGGTCGACGCGCGGCGGATCTATGACCGATTCGGTTTCGTCCCTGCGCCGGAACGGGATTGGAAGACCGACGCGGGCGAGTGGCTGTCGGTGCTACGGCTGGACATCCCAGCCTGAATATCCGACGGCGTCGACCGATATGGTACAGCGGCGACCGGCGCGGCGGTCAGAAATTCGGGCGTCCTCACCCCAATGCGGTCGCGACGATCCCCGCGAGATAACCGAGCCGTGCCACTTCGGACGGGCGGAAGTCGGGCCCGCCGGGACGTCCGAGCAGCAGCACCTTGCCGGTATTCCCGAGCGGCGCGGCGGCCAGCTTGGTGTCCATATCGCGCCAGATCTGCGGCACCCAGTCGGCCTCGGGATCCAGGACGGCGGGCTTCTCCAACGGCATCCACGGCGCCGACCCCGCCTGCGTTTGCGGCGCACTCTGGCTCCCGACCAGGCGATAGGCCCCCTGCGGCCCCATATCGATGATGGTGCTCCAACCGACGCGCAGCACTCGCGGCACTCCGTCGACGAGCACCTGCAGCCGATCGTCGCGGGCACTGGCGACCTGATCGATCAGCTCGAGTTCGCGATGAGTATCCAGCACACCGGAATACGGGCGGATGGAGTCCACATGCACATCGCCGATCGATTCGGCGGCGGTGATCAAGGTGTCCGGTAGCGCACCCTGCGGCACCTCGACCACGAGATCGTCGACCGCGTATCCCGCACCACGTTCGACCACGTCGAGGGAGAGGATGTCGGCGCCGACAGAGCCCAGCGCGAGCGCGAGCGCACCGAGGCTTCCCGGTCGATCCGGAAGTTGCACGCGGAGCAGGTAAGACACGCGCGTTCCTTTCCTTGGCGGCCGAGGCTCTGAAACGAATACCCGGGTCACGCAATACTTACACCCACAAGTCCCGGTTATCGACTCGAAGTGCGTCCAGTGACGGATGCCACAGCGCGAATTCGCGCGGAAGCGGCGTGTCACGCTAGCCGGAGGGGTGTGTCGTTGCATGCGCGGCTCCTGTGAAAATTGTGGAGTGGGGAGTCGCTAGGCTGTTCGGTGGCCGTTCACCAAGCTCAATCATGCCGAAAGGGGTCCGCGGTGCCCGCCATCTCCCGCGACGAGGTCGCACACCTCGCCCGGCTGTCCAGGCTCGCCCTGTCCGAATCCGAACTGGATCAGTTCGCCGGTCAGTTGGATTCGATCCTGAGTCACGTGCGGACCATCTCCGAGGTCGCCGCCGCCGATGTCCCAGCGACCGCGTCGCCGAATCCGGCGACCAACGTGACGCGTCCGGATCAGGTCATCCCGTGCCTCACCCCGGACCAGGCGCTCTCGGGCGCCCCCGCGGTCGAGGACCAGCGGTTCCTGGTTCCGCAGATTCTGGGAGAGGGCGAATGAGTTCAGCATCGGGTAGCGATTCGGTGGGGGGTGACGGTCGGGCGACGGGTGGGCGCGAGCTGACCGCACTGTCGGCCGCCGAGTTGGCGGCGAAGATCCACGGCCGCGAAGTGAGCTCGGTAGAGGTCACCCAGGCCCATCTGGATCGGATCGCCGCCGTCGACGGCGAGTATCACGCATTCCTGCACGTGGCCGGGAACGAGGCGCTCAGCGCGGCCGCCGCGGTGGATGCCGCGCTCGCCGCGGGCGATGCGCCCGCCTCGCCGCTGGCCGGAGTTCCGTTGGCGCTCAAGGACGTTTTCACGACGACCGACATGCCGACCACATGTGCCTCGAAGATTCTCGAGGGCTGGGTCGCACCGTACGACGCGACGCTGACCAGCCGGCTGCGCGCCGCGGGCATCCCGATCCTCGGCAAGACCAATATGGACGAGTTCGCGATGGGCTCCTCCACCGAGAACTCGGCCTTCGGTCCGACCCGGAATCCGTGGGATACCACCAGGATTCCGGGCGGTTCGGGCGGTGGCTCGGCGGCCGCGCTGGCTTCGCATCAGGCGCCGCTGGCGATCGGCACCGACACCGGCGGCTCTATTCGGCAGCCCGCCGCGGTGACCGCGACGGTCGGCACCAAGCCGACCTACGGCACCGTGTCCCGCTTCGGTCTGGTCGCGTGCGCCTCATCGCTGGATCAGGGCGGGCCGTGCGGTCGCACCGTGCTCGATACCGCGCTGCTGCACGAGGTGATCGCCGGATACGACCCGCGCGACTCCACTTCCCGCAATGTGCCGGTGCCACCGGTGGTCGCCGCCGCGCGGGAAGGTGCGACGGGCGATCTGCGCGGCGTGAAGGTCGGGGTGGTGAAGGAACTGCACTCCGACAGCTATCACCCGGGCGTCATCGCATCCTTCGACGCGGCGGTCGGTGTGCTGAAGGATTTGGGCGCCGAGGTCGTCGAAGTGTCTTGTCCGCACTTCGAATACGCGCTCGCCTCCTACTACCTGATCCTGCCGAGCGAGGTGTCCTCGAACCTGGCGCGCTTCGACGCTATGCGCTACGGACTGCGCGTCGACGACGACGGCAACCACAGCGCCGAGCAGGTCATGGCCGCGACCCGGGCCGCCGGATTCGGCCCGGAAGTCAAGCGCCGCATCATGATCGGCACCTACGCGCTGTCGGCTGGGTACTACGACGCCTACTACGGTCAGGCGCTGAAGGTGCGCACGCTGATCGCCCGTGACTTCGACAAGGCTTACGAGCAGGTGGACGTGCTGGTCTCGCCGACCAGCCCGTTCACCCCGTGGAAGCTGGGTGAGAAGGTCGACGATCCGCTGGCGATGTACCTCTCCGACCTGTGCACCCTGCCCACGAACCTGGCGGGGCATCCGGCGATGTCGGTGCCGTCTGGATTGAGCAAGGACGACGGGATGCCGGTGGGTCTGCAGATCATGGCGCCCGCGCTTGCCGATGATCGGCTGTACCGCGTCGGTGCGGCGTATGAGGCCGCGCGCGGGCCGATCGCCTGAGAAGTGTTGGCCTGAGTGCCCATTCCTGTCTCGATCCCGACGGGAATGGGCGCTCCGGACATCCCTATGCGGGCCAGACGAACTCCGGATCGCTGAGGTAGTCCTTGCGGCGTTGATCCAATGCCATCGTGACCATTTGGTGTGCGCCGGGGCCAATTACCTTGCGCACCGGTGGGTTCGGCATGTTCACCAGCGCGATCAGTTCCGCCGCAGCGACTTCCGGGGTCGCCTCCACCCACTCGGTGTCGGTTTCTGTCTGCGGCGGTGGGGCAGTCGGGTCCGGGTAGTTCGGCATGCCCAGGATGCCGTTGCGCAGCTCGTCGTACGCCGGGAGCGCCGTCGCGAACCGCATGCTCGATTTCGCCCAGTCGGTATCGAAACCGCCGAGCTGTGCCAGCGTGACGTGAATTCCGAAGGGCCGCAACTCATCCGCCAGTGCGGCCCCGAAACCCTCCAGCGCCCATTTGCTCGCGTTGTACATGCTGAACAGCGGCAGGCTGCCGACCGCGCCGACGGTCGAGATCTGCACGATATGCCCCGAGCCCTGGTTGCGCAGATGCGGCACTGCTGCCTGCGAAACCCACAGCGCCCCATAGAAATTGGTATCCATCTGGGCGCGGATCTCGGCTTCGGTCAGTTCCTCGACCGCACCGACTAAACCGTATCCGGCGTTGTTCACGATCACGTCGATACTGCCCGCGATCGCGAATGCCTCGTTCACTGTGGCGATCGCGCGGTCGCGGTCGCGAACATCCAAGGGCAGTACCGTCAATCGGTCGTCGTCGATATCAGCCATCGATCGTGGATCGCGGGCGGTCGCGACAACGCGGTCGCCACCGGCGAGGGTGGCGAGCGTGAACGCCCGCCCGAGCCCGCGGTTCGCGCCGGTGATGAACCAGGTTCTGGTCATTGCCGATCCTTTCCTCGCGAGACGCTCCGTCTCGTTTTACGACCATGCCAAGCGAATTCCACTTTGTCAAGACGAGACGTTCCGTCTCGTTGTTGGTACAGTCTGGTCATGGCCGAAACTCCCAGCGCAGCCAGGCGCAGCGAACGTGCCCGAGCCGCGATTCTCGGCGCCGCCACCGAATTGATCCGTGAGTTGCCCTATGCGAAGTTGAGCGTCGAGGCCATCGCATCCCGCGCCGGGGTCGGCAAACAGACGATCTATCGTTGGTGGCCATCGAAGGGCGCCGTCGTCTTCGACGCGATGCTCGAACTCTATTCGGGTCCGGACGGTCTCGTCCTTCCCGATACCGGCGATATCCGCGCGGACCTGCGCGAGCTGCTCCGGGGTGCGATCACCGAACTCACCGATCCGAGCTTCGAGGCCTTCCTGCGCGCGATGTACATCGAGATCCAACAGGATCGGGAACTCGCTGACGCCTACCGCGAGCGACTCCTGCTCCCACAGCGTGCCGCCATCGCCGAACGGCTGTCTGCCGCCGTCCGAGCCGGGCAGCTGCGCTCCGATATCGACTCGGACTTCGCCATCGATCTGCTCCTCGGCCCGATCCAATCCCGGTGGTCCCTTGGCCTCCCCGGCCTGACCGATTCCTATGCCGACGCCACCCTGGAAGCCGCGCTAGCCCACCTCGCGCCCTGACCTGGGGCCGCGAGCACGAAGAAGACCAGAGACTGCCCTCAATCGGTGGAGGGCAATGTGGGCTGGGTCAGCGGATGTCGGCGGGGTTGATGGCTGCGGCCATGGTGCGGTACCCGGCGTCATTGGGGTGGAGATGGTCGCCGCTGTCGTAGAAGGGGGCCAGGCGGTGGGGGTTGGTGGGGTCGGCGAGGGCGGCGTCGAGGTCGACGATGGCGTCGTATTCGCCTGCGGTGCGAATCCATTCGTTGACCGCGAGGCGTTTGGTTTCGGCGGCATCGTTGAAGTAGGGCGAATCACCGAAGGGGAGGATGGTCGCGCCGAGAACGCGGAGTCCGGCGGCGCGGGCCTGGCGGATCAGGTCGCGGTAGGTGGTGATGAGCTGTTCGGAGGAGACATCGACGACGGTGTCGAGTGCGGCCAAGCCCGAGCTGAGACCGATGTCATTGGTGCCCTCCAGGATGATCACGGTGCCTACGCCGGGCTGGTCGAGCACATCGTGACGAAACCGGGTCCGGGCGCTGTCACCGAGCCAGCTCGAGTCGACGGTGACGCGGTTGCCGCCGATGCCCTCGTTCAGCACGGCGCGCGGTGTGCCTGCCGCGGCCAGGCGTTCGGCGAGTTCGTCCGGGTAGCGGTTGTCGGCATTACCGGTCGAGCCGACGCCTTCGGTGATCGAATCACCGAAGGCCACCACGGCCGAGCGCGGCGCCGCGACATCCGCGACCTCGACTCCGGCCAGGTAGTACCAGGATTGGCTGGTCTCGGTGAACGCGGCGGCGGTCGCGTCGGCGCGGTGGTCGCCAGCGGCCCGGTATGTGGTGGCGAAGGACTGGGCGTGCTGGGTGGCCGGGCCGGTCGGTTCGGCCAGGTACAGGGTGATGGTCACCGACTCCAGCGGCGCCAGCGGCAGCGCGACCGGATCGGTCGCGAGATCAGCTCCCGGTTCGATGCGGAACGACGGTGCGAGGCCGACCGTCAGGTTCTGCAGCGTCTCCGGACGGATCGCGCCATCGGCGGCGCTGCGGGCAATGGTCGCGCCCGCGACCGCGAGCGGTGTCGTGCCGTAGCGATTGGTCAGTCGGACCCGAGTGGCCGGACCGCCGTCACTGACCCGAACCACCTGGCGCACAGTCTGATTCGCGAATCCGGTTTCGGCCCAATTGGCCACGAAGGCCTTGCTCGGCCGATGCGCCGAGGTCGCCCAGACTGTAGTCCAAACGCATTCTTCCGGTGGAGTCGCGCTAGCGGTGACGACGGCGGCGGGCAATGACAACAGCAGCATCGTTACCAGGGCACGAACTGTACGCACGCGAGATCCATTCCTTTGCCGTCTGATCCGTTTCACCGGACCGTCCGCACAACCACCCGGCCCGAATCCACATTTCCCCCTTACCCCGAAGAGACCCACACCACACCACGCCCGATCGACATCCGAAACCCTGCGCACATCTCGTCTGGGGATGCGCCTGCATCAACCTCGACGCCGCAATGGTGATCGTCGATCCCCACCCGCGCACACGTTCGCATGAGCGTAGCTTGAGCGCGTCGCACGGTCGGCTGTGACCCGCCGAACGGCCCCGCACGCTCAGGCCACAGTTCGTTTACGTGCTGCCAGACCATCCGGCGGCTCGGATCCCTCGGCCCGGCTCAGCGGCCCACGCGCTCCTGCGTTCGCGCGAGTGTGGTCCTGGCGAAGCTCGACGCACTTGCTCCCGCACTGTCGCACGACATCGCATGGGTACTCGGTATCGAGCCGCGCGCCGAGGCTTACTTGACGCCCGAGCTTTCGCACAAGTTCGTATCCGGGACGCGGCGCGTCGGGCGGCATGTCGCTATGTGACGTGCGCGTGAGGCGTGCGATAACCCCGCGGGGATTTGGCGGTTCTGTACCTCGGAGGGGCGGTTAGTGGGCGCGCAGGGATTCGGCTTGCTTTTGGATGCCTTCGGTCATGCCTGCGAAACCGCGCTGCAGGTTTTTGCCGAGGGCGGCCACTACGACGGGGTGCAGCCAGCCGCCGAGTTCGAAGTGGGATTCGTAGCGGGTGCGGTCGGGGCCGAGGGGGGTGACTCGGTGCGAGCGCAGGCTGTGCAGGGCGCCGAGTGGGGCCGGCTTCATCGAGTAGCTGAGTTCGGTGCCCGGGGTGTGCGAGACCATCCATTCGCGCTGGCGGCGCGGTTTGGAGCCGGAGAGCACGACCAGCATATCGATCGGTTCGCCGGAGACGAGGGTGCTGCGGCATTCGATGCAGAAGGGGTTCCACTCGCCGTAGCGAGGGAGGTCGGTGATCACTTGCCACACCAATTCGGCGGGGGCGTCGATCTCGACGGCGGCATCGATGACAAAGGGCATGGTTAGCAAATTAGAACAAGTTCTATAGCTGATCAAGCCTCTCGGCAGCAAAGTCGCGGGTCAGCATGTGCCCAGGGCGGTGCCTTGATCGGTGCCGTAGCGGTGGCCGTGGCCCGGCGGCGCGTTCAGTGCGGCCAGCAGATCGGCGCTGGTCTGCAGAAAGCTGATCACCGGAAGCCATTGTGGCACAGGGGCGTCCACCCGCACACCGCGGAGCTCGGGTGCGCGCCACAGCAGCGACGGCGACCAGTGCACCACCGGATCCGAGCTGTTTGCCAATACGGTCGCACCCGCCCGGTGCACCTGACCGGCGGGCGGACCCGCCCAGAGCGTCGCGCAGGTCCGGCGGTCCTGGTCTGCGTCGTTGGCGAATATCGAGCTGCCGCCGAGCGCGCCGAGGCTCTGCCCGTAGACGTAGAGCTTGGGCTTGTGGTCGAGCGTGCCGATGTGGTGCTCCACGGCATTGAACAGCGCTCGCGCATAGGCGACCGCATCGTCGCGCCCGAAGGCGAAGGTCACCCAACTGGGGGCGTAGGAGTACTGCATCCCGACGAGGGCGACATCATCGTCGAAGCGTTCGTAGAACCCGCGAACCGCATTCGCATCGATCCACCCGGATCCGGTCGGCACCGCGAGCACGATATTCGACCGTTCGAATCCGCCGGACCGTTCCAGCTCTCGAACCGCAAGGGCCACACGGGAATCGAGATCGGGTGCGGAGTCGAGTCCGACATACACCCGGATCGGTCCGGGGGGTGACCCGGTAACGAACTTGCGCCCTTCCGCGCCCAGTGACCCCCAGCTGATCGCGGATTCGGCGCTTCCGGACCGGGCGTACGAAACTGGCTGCACCAGTGCGGGATCGATCGTCGCATTGGCGGCGGCATAGGCACCGTGTCGCCAGTCGACAGCTGCCGGTACCCCGACGAGATAGAGCACAGACGCCGCCGCTACGCCCACCGCGATGCTGCGCGCCCAACCGGACTTCCGGACGAACCACCCAGCCGCTCGCGCGATTCCGACGAATACACCGACGATAGCTACGGATATGAGTCCCCACCGCAGCCAGTAATCCGGACCGATCAGCGCCGTATCCATCGCGCTGCGCAACCGGTTCTGCCAATGGGTTGCGTGCGCGACCATGCCGACGACCGCGACCATGGTCGAACCGAGCAGTGGGGCACGGAACCGGTCCAGCCGCCCGTTGATATTCGAGCGCCGCAAGGTAAATCGAATAACTCCCGCAACGGTCAGTGCGACAACGACGAGCATCCCGGTCAACATGGCCTGGGCACTCGGTGTGCGCGGAAGCAGACTGGGTGCCAGCGACATCGAAGTGCCGAGACCGACTCCGAGCGTCGTGCCGATCCGCGGCCGCACGGCGCAATGAAACCCTTTGGCGGTAAGTGTCTTCCAGTGGTGTTCCTGGCCAGGCGACCAACCCGCGCCATCTGTCTCGCCGATGCCGGGTGATGCGTTCGTGCCGGAATCATTCGGGGCCGACACCGGTTTGGTCGTGGTCAACGTGCTCATGCCTGAACCCCCAGAACGCTTATACGATTCGAAACTCGTGCCGAAGTACGACGACGATCCCGCGCATCCGCGATCCGCCGCCTGACGGACGGCAGGAACCCGCCCGCCCCGAGCCCGACCAGACCGCCACCGACGATCACCCCGGAATCCCCTGTCCGGAAAACGGATTCGACAACCGGTGCCCCATAGTCCTGCCGCCGCGAATTCAGATCCACGAACGTGTTCGCGATACTCGCCATCGCATCGCACCGAGCCCGCGAAAACCCGTCCTCCCGTGCCGCGCACGCCTCGTGCATATGCACAGCCAGCGTCGCATCCAGCGCCTGCCTGGCCCACCCGCCCAGCGGCTGATCCTGCGCGTCCGCATAGCGCAGCAGGTCATACCCCAAATCATGTGCTTTACAAGCGGTTTCGAACTCGCTGGGCAACGTCACCGGCGACGAGCACCCTCCAGCCGGATTCACCACCAGCCCATCGACAACAGCGGGTCGATAACCGAACCGCTCCACGAAATCGGCGGGAATCGCATCGACGGACCCTGGCCCGCCCGAGGTCAGCTCCACCACCGCCGCACCGGCCGAGGCATTCTCCACCGGCCGCTCGACGGTGGCGGCATGCGCCGAGGGCGCCAGCATCATGGTGGCCGCCACGGTGGTCAGCGCGGCCGCGGTCAATGCGGCAGAGCGCCGTGGGTTGGGTTGGGTTCGGGCGCCGGCAGCGATGGTCGGTGTGCTCATGGTGCTCGACGCTAGAAATCCACCCCGCTACGCCACCTCACGCCGCGGTGCGGTTTCCGGGCCCGTGCCGGCGGGGGAGCGCGGGCGACTCCTCCCACTGCGGTACTGGAGCGGAATTCACCCGTGGGTATGAGGACCCCGACCGCTCGACTTCCTACTGTCGTAGCCATGAGGGAAAAACGTCGTAGCTGGATCAAGGGGATGAACGCGCGGATGTGGTTCGACGCGTTCACCGTGCTGCTCGCGGTGATCTTCTACGCCGTCGCATGGCCGACATTGCACCTCACCCATGACGTACCGGTCGCGGTGCAGCCGTTCATCGCCGCGCTCGCCGCGTTCCCGATCCTGCTGATCCGGCTCAACCCGGCGCTGGGCTGGGCGATATCGGCGGGCTCGGCGCTGCTCATCACCCTGGCCATCCCGAATCAGCCCGACAATGAGATCCCGATCCAGGTCGTGCACATTCTGTGCCTGTTCGCGCTGCTGTTCGCGGTGGCCCTGCGCGCCCCGGTCCCGATCGTGGCGGTCGCCTGGGGGGCGACCTCACTGCTGCTGGCCACCACGATGACCAGCGACGGTGATATTTCCGGCGCGGCTTGGGCCTGGCCGATCGCCTTCGCCGCGGTCGTGCTGTTCGCGATGCTGGTGCGCTGGCTGGTGCAGTCGCGTCAACAGTTGCTGGCCCAGGAGCAGGAGAACGAACTGGAGCGGGCCCGGCGCGCCATCCTGGAGGAGAAGGCCCGCATAGCCCGCGACCTGCACGATGTCGTCGCCCACCACATGTCTCTCGTCGTGGTGCAGGCGCAGACCGCGCCGTATCGGGTTGAGGGCGTGACTCCCGCCGCCCGCGCGGAATTCGAATCCATCGGTGCGACCGCGCGCGAGGCGTTGAACGAGATCCGGGGCATGCTCGGCGTACTGCGCAGCGACGGGCAACTGCCCGAACACGCGCCGCAACCGAAGGCCGCGGATGTGCTCGGCCTGTTCGAGGGCGCCCGCCGGGCCGGTGTGCGCATCGACTGGACCGTCGATGGATTGCTGGATCTGGTCCCGGATTCGGTCGGGCTCGCGCTGTACCGGATCGTCCAGGAGTCGCTGTCCAACGCCTCCCGGCACGCCCCGGGCGCGCCGGTGCGAGTATCGATCGTGATCGGCGGCGACGCGCTGCAATTGAGCGTCGGCAATGCGCTGAGCGCCACCGTCGCCCGCCCGGTCGGCAACGGCGGACACGGCATCGCGGGTATGCGGGCGCGTGCGCTCGCGGTCGGCGGTGAGATGTCGGCGGGCCCGCGTGCGGACGGCGGTTTCCAGGTAGTGGCCCGACTGCCGATCGCTTCGACCGCGGAACCGGGACTCGGTACGGCGGCAGCCGCGCCGATCGGCGCTGCCAACGACGTCTGACCGACAGCGCTACGAGGGAATACAGAGATCCCCGCGACTGTCTGTATTGTGACTATTTGTCTACCGGGCAACTGATTTCGTTGGCACATGGGATACGCCCAGAACTGGTTACGCACTCGAGGCAGGACCTGAACGCTACCGATGACGCGCCTGACTGGTATGGCCTGAATACGCGGAGAGGCGGATGAGCTGGCAATCACTGTTCTGATCGCCGACGACCAGGCCATGGTGCGTCAGGGTTTCGGTGCCCTGCTCGCCGCCCAATCCGATATCAGTGTGGTAGGTGACGCACCGGACGGGAAGGTGGCCGTCGCCGAGGCGAAGCGGCTGCGCCCGGATGTGGTGCTGATGGATGTGCGCATGCCGGAGATGAACGGACTCGACGCCGCACGCGCCATCCTCGCCGCTGGCTTCGATCCGCCGGTGCGGGTGCTCATGCTGACCACCTTCGATATCGACGATTACGTCTACGAGGCGCTGAGCATCGGCGCCAGCGGCTTCCTGCTCAAGGACGCGCCCGCCGAGGAGTTGGTGCGTGCGGTGCGCGTGGTCGCCGACGGGCAGGCACTGCTCGCCCCGACGGTCACCCGCCGCCTGATCGCCGATGTCACCCGTCGTCGCAGTGCGAGCCGCGTCAAACCCACGCCGGCGCTGGCGTCACTGACTCCGCGCGAACGCGAGGTGCTGGAGTTGATCGCCAAGGGTATGTCCAATACCGAGATCGCCACCGCACTTTTCGTCGCCGAGCAGACCGTGAAAACCCATGTCTCCAAGGTGTTTTCGAAGTTGAATCTGCGTGACCGCGCGCAGGCGGTGGTGCTCGCCTACGAATCCGGTCTCGTCACCCCGGGCTAGCGCGGCTGTTGCTGGCACTTACCGCCGTTGAGATCGTCGAGATGTCGCGAGAGCAGCCGGGCCAGCCGGTCGAGCAGGGCGGTCGCATCCTCGAAGGTGCCCGAATCGGCCTGTGCCGCAAGCGCGACCGCGACACCGCCGGATCGAGTCGGCACGATGCCGAACTGACGGACCGTGTAGACGCCGGTTTCGTCGTCGGGCCCCCAGCCGCCCTTGAATTCGGTGCCCTCGATGGTGCCCAGGCCCCAGCGCTGTTCCGGCGTGATCTGTTCCATCAGCTCGACCACGGTGGCGGATTCGGGCAGGCACGGCAGCTGCGAGGCGAAACGAACCTGATTGGCCAGCGTCCATTCGGTCGCGCCGAATGCGTTGTAGTCCAGATTTGTCTTCGGTCCGTACACATTGGTCAGTGCGTCACCGGCCTCGTCGAGGACCCCCTGGACCGCCCGCGCGGCCTCTTCACCGTCACCGAGCGACTGCCAGAGTGCTTCGGCCGCATCGTTATCCGAAACGGTGATCGCCTCATGCGCGTATTCGACGACGCCGGTCGGGTCGTGCCGCAGCGCCGCGATGGCCAGCGGCACCTTGATGGTGGACCAGGCGATGCCGCTGGTCCAGTCGCCGAAGATGGTCATTCGGCCGCCCCCGACCGGCATGATCGCCATCCCGACCTGCCCGAGCAGATTCGGCTGCAGCTGGGTGAAATCGGCGGCCAGCGAATCGGGCCGCGAGATCGACCAGCCGGGATGCCAGGAACCGGGCCGTTCGACGGGCAGCGCCGGTTCCGCGGGTGCGTCGTGCGCACTGGGTAAGAACGAACAGGAGGTGAGTGTGACCAAAACCGTGAGTGCCGCGCCGCGCAGCGCCACCCGATAATTCACCATCGTTCTTGTAGACCTCACCGCCGCGTTCTCCCCACCACCACAACCAGACACCCGTTGTTCCATCGGCGGTGCGAAAAACATCCTCGTCACACCCGCCCGGTCGGTGACCGGGCGTCGCGCGATCATCACCGCGTCGAGCCAGCAGCGGACACGGTGATGACGCCCTGTTGATAGTTTCGCCGATTTTCCCGGAGAATTCGAAACGGCGTGGCCAAGGGGCTACCCGGTAGGCTCACAACTCTGTTTACGCGCTCGGACGACCGATGTCCGATGGCCGCAGTCACCTGAAGGGGGTCGCGTTGCTGAACAGCGGTGAGGTGTTCGCCGGGTTCACCGTGGAGCGGCTGCTCGGCCAGGGGGGGATGGGCTCGGTATACCTGGCCAGACACCCCCGACTCGGTAAGCAGACGGCGCTGAAGCTGCTGAATCGGGAGCTGTTCGCCGACGCCGAGGTGCGTGCGCGCTTCGAGCGGGAGGCCGATCTGGCCGCGCATCTGGACCACCCGAATATCGTCGCCGTCTACGACCGCGGTTCCGAGGACAATCAGCTCTGGATTTCCATGCAGTACATCGACGGCGTCGACGCGGCGAACGTCGACCCGATGACGCTGCCGCCGGAGCGGGCGGTGCAGATCATCGAGGGTGTCGCGTCGGCACTGGATTACGCCCACGGCATGGGTGTGCTGCATCGGGATGTGAAGCCCGCCAACTTCCTGCTGGCTCGTTCCAGCGGTGGGCAGGGCGAGCGGGTCTTCCTTACCGACTTCGGTATCGCCCGGTTGCGCGAGGACTCCACCCACCTGACCCAGACCGGCATGTTCAGCGCGACCCTGTCCTATGCCTCGCCGGAGCAGATGACCGGTGCCGAGCTGGACAATCGCACCGATCAATATTCGCTGGCGTGCGCGCTGTACTGGCTGTTCACCGGCATGGCGCCATTCGACGCGCCCGATCCGAACGACATCATTCGCGGGCATCTGCAACATGTCGCCGCGCCCTTGGCGGCCCGACGGCAGGGTTTGAATCCCGCGCTGGACGGGGTGCTTGCCAAGGCGATGGCCAAACGTCCCGAACACCGGTACGCGACGTGTGTCGAATTCGCTGCCGCGGCCCGGAAGGCACTGACCGCACCGCCGGTTGCCACCGTGCAGGTGAATCCTGGCTTCCCGCCGGTGTATCCGGGACAGCCCGTTGGATCCGGGCCGCCCGCACCGGGATTCGCTACGCCTGCGGATCAGGGGGCCTTCCTGCAGTCGACGCAGGCGGTCGGGCCCGCTGGATATGGTGCGCCACAGTCCTATCCACCGGCGCAGCAGCCGATGGTGCCGCAGGCCGCGGGTTACCCGGCGGCACCGGTGCAGCAGCCGGGTGCACCCGCGACGCAGGGCCCACCGCAAGCTGCGGCGTATCCGGCGGCACTGCAGCAGGCAGCTCTGCCTCAACAGGGGACACAGGGGCCACCGACGCAGGGCCAGCCGATGCAGGCCTCAGCGGCGCAGGGCCAACCGATTCCGGGCCACCCGACCCAGGGGCCACCGATACAGGGTCAGCCGACCCAACAGCCACCGTCTGCGCTGCCGCCCGGTGCGGCACCGCCCCCATTCGGGCCGAATGCCGTTGGCGCGCAACCGGCTCCGGACCACCGCCGGAGCACGGCGGTGCTGGTCGGCTGGATCGCCGTCGGCATCGTGGTCGCGGTGATCGCCGTAATGGGCACGCTCGTGGTCGTCGGCTGGGAGTCGGAAGGCCCGCCCGATGCCGCCGTGCCGCCACCCGGTACCTCCACCACAGCGGCCGCCGCATCCGATGCTCTTGCCAAGAGCCGCAGGCTGTTTCCGAATCTGGTGCCGCAGGGCAAGGAGGACTTCGGCGAGGCCTATCAAGACGCGCGCTGCATGGCATCGGCGGCAGGGGAGCCGCTGGGGATCGAGGACGAACCCTTGAAATCCAGTCCCTGGATCACCGCATGGGAATGCCACCGCGAAACCCAGACCACCGCCCAGATGAGCTACACCATCCTCGAATACGCCTCCGCCGCCGACGCTCGAGCCGTGGTCCAGGCCCTACCCGCCAATGTCGCAACGGCCGGTAAGAAAAGCGGAATCCCGGTCAACACGCACCGCTGGACCGTGGAAGACCCGCCCGGCCCCCTCCAGCCCTTCTACCACACAGCCAAACTGGTGGTGAGCTTCGAATCCGACCCCGCCCGCGCGAATTTCCTGGTGTACGTGAGCAACCACGGCACCGCTGGCGGAGTCCAAACCGTGCCGCCGACCCCCACGGCCCAGGACGCACTAACCGCGTGGTGGGATGCGGCACCCCTGTAATCGCCCGCTGGACAGGTGATTTGGTGCCGCCTGGGAACTTCGGCACGTGAGCAGCTGACTCGACGACGGTGCGCTCAGACGAAGTCGATCGACGGCGGCTCCGTTCGTGCTCGCCGTCGTGGGCCAATTCGCGGCCGTAATCGCCTGCCCAACAAGCTGGTCGGGCTGCCCGCGGCGGACCGATAGAACTCAGTCGACCGCCAATGCCTCCACGATCGGCATCCGTGCCGCACGCAATGCAGGCGGAATCGATCCGAGCAGCGCCAATGCCAATGCGGCGGTGCCGTACACCAGCAGCATCGGGCTCGGCTGGTACGTGATGTCGATTGTCAGCGCATGTCCGACCGCGACGGTCGCCAGATACTGGATGGCCGCGCCGGCCGCTAGACCTAGTGCCGCGCCGATGAATCCGATGCCGACGGCCTCGGCGAGCACCGAGCGCAGCAGGAATTTGCGGCTGGTGCCCATGGCGCGCAGCACGCCGAGTTCGCGGCGGCGTTCCAGAACCGAGAGCATCAGGGTGTTCAGTAATGCCACGGTGGCCACCAGCACCACGATCCACAGGATGGCGTAACTGATCGCCGATCCCTGCCGCAGACTGGAGGAGATGGCGACTACCGCTTGCGCGCCGGTGTCGACGTGGATATCCGCGGGCACCACGCGCCGCACGGCGGCCTGTACCGCGGACTTGTCCACACCCGGTTGGAAATGCACCGCGAGCACGGTTTCGCCCGGTCGCTGGTACCACGCGCGCAACTGGTCGAGATTCATCACGACCACACCAGAGATGGCTGAGATGTACGGGATCACGTCCAGTACCCGCACGGTGTGATTGCCGGTGGGGGTCGGCAGGGTCAATTCGGCACCGGCGCTGACGCCGAGCGATCGCGCGACATCCCGCGAGATAGCTACTCCTCCCCCGGCGGCCAAGTGGGCCATGACTTCTCGACTCACCGAGCCCGTCTCGGATTCGTCCGCTTCGCTCGGATAGCCCTGCAGCATCACCCGCCCGGTGCCGAGAGTGGCGAAGGCCATCTGCGCGGGCCCGACCTCCTCGACCCCGGGCACCTCGGCGATCTTCTCGCGTAACCCACTGGGCAGCAACGGACCCGTCGGGAACTGCTCCATCGAGCTGGTGCTGACGAACAGATCGGTGTCGCTGAAGCCCGCGAAGGATGCGGTGGCCGAATCGACCATATTGCGCGAGCCCCCGCCCATCGCGACGGTGGCGGATACGCCGATCATCACCGTCATCGCGGTGGCCCACACTCGACGCGGTGCGCGTTCGAGGGTGGTGGCCCCGAGCGTGCCCGGTGCGCCGAAGCGTCCGGCGATCGCCGCGGCGGCCCGCACGATCGGTCCGGTGGCGGTGAAACACAGTGTGACCGCTCCGGCGAACGACATCGAGATCGACGCCAGCGACAGGCGTCCCAGATCGGCCTCGGCAATGACGATCGCGCCGACGATGAGGCCGACGCCGAGCACTATCGAGGTCCAGCGCAGCGCGGCACTCGTCGAATCGGTGCGCGCCACCCCCACTGGCACCAGCGCCTCGATCGGTTCGACCTTGTATACCTGCCGCGCCGCGATGGCGGCCGCCAGCACACTGGCCACCACACAGGCGCCGATCGCCATCGGAATCGCGTACCCGGGCACCATGTATTCGGTGCGCGCCTCCACCGATTGCATGATGGCGGTGGGAAGTTTGTCGATCGCGACGCCACCCATGGCGGCACCGACCACCGAGCCACCGACTCCGCCGAGCACGCCGAGCAGCGCCGCCTCGACCAGCAGATCACGCACCATCGGCCCGCGCTTGCCACCGATCGCCCGCAGCATGGACAACACCGGCCTGCGTTGCGCGACGGCCATACTCATCGCGTTGTAGATCAGGAATGCCGAAACGATCAGGGCAGCCGCCGAGGCCATGAGCGTCGAGTACCGCACGATCTGAATGGCCCCACCGGCCTGTGCGGTGCGCAGCCCGGGATCGGCGACCACGGCCCGGCCGTCGACCACCTTGGTGAGCGTCTCGCGCAATTGGTCGACATCGGTGCCATTCGCCGCGATGATCTGAATCGAGTCCAGCCGCCCGACGCGGTCGGTGAGTTTCTGCGCGAGCCCGAGCGGGGCGGCAATGATATGGCCGCCGTTGAGTTGCTGGGAGGCCTTTTTGTCGAGAACCGCTGCGACGGTGACGGTTCCGGAGCCGAGCGGGAATTGTTCACCCTCGGCGCGTGCCATCCCGGATCCGACCAGGACACCGTTCGGCACGGTGAGCAACTTGCTCGCCTGCGCGGCCATCGGCCCGCCCAGATCGCTGCCGAGTGCGGTGATGCTGGTGTCGGCGCCGATCAACAGTGCCTTATCAGCGCCGGATCCGACCTGCGCGCGCAACATCGGCACCGCCTTGTCGACGCCGGGAGTGGTCGCGATCCGTTGCAGTTCTTGCTGATCGAAGCCCGCGTCGGTGATCCCGGTGACCTCCAGCACGGCCTTACCGCCGAGACTGCGGGTGAGCCGGTCCACCGAACCGGTGACCGAACCGGAGATGCTGAACACCGCGACCAGCAGCGATGCCGAAATGGACATCACCGTCAGTGACATGAGGGTGCGGCCGCGGTGGGCGAGCAGTTCACCGATATTGAACAGCCGCAGCCGATCCCATGCCGCGCCGATCATGCGCGCACCGGCCGCGTGGCGATATCGACCTTGTCGTTCGAGCCGATCTGCCCGTCGCGCAACGTGATCACCCGGTCGCAATATTCGGTAGCACCCATATCGTGGGTCACCATAACCACCGAATTACCGTTGCCCGCGATATCGCCGAGCAGTTTCAAGATGGACGCACCGGTCTTGGAATCCAGGTTGCCGGTTGGTTCGTCGGCCAGGATCAGCGGCGGATCCATGATCAATGCCCGCGCAACCGCGACCCGTTGCATCTGACCGCCGGACAATTCGGCGGGCCGATGGGCGGCGCGCTCGCTCAGCCCGACCAGGTCGAGCAGTTCGAGTGCGCGCGGTTTGGCCTTGCGCAATCCGGTGCCATCCAACAGCTTCGGAATCGCGACATTCTCCCAGGCGGTGAGGGTCGGCAGCAGATTGAAGAACTGGAAGATGAAACCCACGCGGTGGCGGCGGAATTCGGACTGCCGCTCGTCATCGAGGCCGCCGATCTCCTCGCCTTGGAAGCGGATCGACCCGGAGTCGGGGGTATCGAGTGCGCCGAGCAGATGCAGCAGCGTGCTCTTACCCGAGCCGGACGGTCCGATGATCGAGGTGAATTCACCGGATTCGATGCGCAGGCTGATGCCGTCCAGTGCGCGCACCGCCTGGTCACCGACGCGATATTCCTTGGTGATATCGGTCAGTTCCAGCATGGCCTGGTCCGACATGGCGGTCCCCACCCTCTTTCTCAACTATCCGATCTTGGATTGTGGCGCACCGCAGTGTCGCACCGGTGCGTTATCGTGCCATCGCCTCGGCTGCCTGAACTCGGCGGCGACGTTGCGCGTCCAGGACGGCTCGCAGGACCGGTTGTTCGGCGGCGAGTTCGAGATAGGCCTCCACCGCAGATTGGCCCTGCACCAGCGCCTGCTCCAATTTCGCGTCGAGATGGATATTCCACCGATATCGCAACGCGAGCAAGAGGCCCTCTGGTCCGCCGAACAACCGGTCCAGTTCTGGGATCTCCGCGAACAGGTCGGGACTTGCCGGATCGATCGCCGCGCGGGTGAGCACGGTGTGCACGATCTCGGTTCGACGGTGATGATCTTCCCATCCATTGCGACTGTTCGGTCGCTCGAAATGTTCGCCGTAGCGATTGTTCGCAGGCCGCTCGAAATGATCGGACATCGCATATGTCCTTCCGTGATTTGGTAGATCTCACGCTACGGACGGCGAAATACGGTGTCTTCGTGCCAGGGACGCGAATCGATCTCCTACCGGGGTAGGAGCCGAGGCCCGCTCTGAGCACGAGGCTCCGGCTCCGACCTGGTGTCGCTGGAGACCGAGTGCTGGCCGGGTTCGTGCTGCGCGAGCGTCGGCCGGGTTGTCGGACGCGACGATCAGCTCGGATGTGAACCACATCGAGCAGACGCGAGCGTGGTCAGGTCGGCGCGGTCGCGGTGCCGGCGCGCTTTGTCAACGGATATTAAAGATTTTTCGGTAATTCGAAAGGCCGCCGCTACGTCGGCCTGGAGCCGGCCCAATCCTCGCGCCGCCACCAACAGCACCGAATCCGCAGAACAGGACACCACGTGCACAGTATTCACTGCCCGACCGACAACCGGATCAGCGGTGACCGCCCTGATACAGCACGCCTCGGCGGGCTTGACCCGATCGGCTCGGATCGATACCGTCGCGACCCACGATTCGATGGCGAAAAATCTTCGCTGCTCGCTATCTCTGACCCCGGAAAGTCGTTCATGGTGACCAACAATCCGATCGCGGACAGGCACACGACCGAGCCTGGCAAGGGTTGGTATGGAACGGCGGCGAAGCTCGCCGGGTTACATGATCTGACAGCCCGGTCCAGATCCCCTGGAACGCCGCGTGCAGTTGCCAGGCAACGTTCACGTGGCAAGAAGACTGCCAGGGAACGCATTGCGCTTCTGCTCGATCCTGGTTCCTTCGTCGAACTCGATGCCTTCGCACGGAACCATTCGACCGATTCGGATGTCGACGACCATCCGAACGGCGACGGCGTGATCATCGGCCATGGCACCGTGGATGGCAGGCCGCTTGTGGTGTTCGCCCAGGACTTCACCGTCTTCGGTGGCACGCTCGGAAAGGTGCATGGCGAAAAGATCTGCAAGATCCTCGATCTGGCCGCCAAGGCGGGTTGTCCAGTGGTGGGCATCAACGATGGAGCTGGTGGGCGAATCCAGGAGGGGGTGGTCGCGCAGGCGCTCTATGGTGAGATCTTTTTCCGGAACGTCAGCATGTCGGGTGTCGTTCCGCAGATTTCGATCATCATGGGCCCGTGCGCTGGAGGCGCGGCGTACTCGCCCGCGCTCACCGATTTCGTCGTGATGGTGGACAAGACATCACATATGTTCGTCACCGGCCCCGATGTACTGGCCGTCGCCGTGGGCGAGCGGGTGGAGCTCGAGGAACTCGGCGGCGCTCAGGTGCACAACTCTCGTTCTGGCAATGCGCACTATCTCGCTGAGGACGAGGAAGACGCGATCGATTATGTGCGGGATCTGTTGTCCTACCTACCAGGCAACAACTACAGTCTCCCGCCCGTCTATGCCGCGGGGAAGAGCCGGGCCGGGTCCACGCTGGATTCGCTGGTCCCCGACTCCGCAAACCAGCCGTATGACATGTACGCGGTGGTCGATGCCATCGTGGACGATGGCGACTTCCTCGAAGTACAGCAACTGTTCGCACCGAACATCATCTGCGGTCTGGGCAGGATCAACGGGACTTCGGTCGGGATCGTGGCAAATCAGCCACTGAAATCCGCCGGATGTCTGGACATAGACGCATCGGAGAAAGCCGCGAGATTCGTGCGCACCTGCGACGCATTCAATATCCCGATCGTCACACTGGTCGACGTACCCGGATTCCTGCCCGGCTCCGACCAGGAATGGAATGGCATCATCCGACGTGGTGCGAAACTGCTGTACGCCTACGCGGAGGCCACGGTTCCGAAGATCACCACGATTATTCGTAAGGCTTATGGCGGAGCGTACGTTGTCATGGGCTCCAAGCACCTGCGCGCGGATATCTGCTTCGCCTGGCCGACCGCCGAGATCGCCGTGATGGGCGCGGCGGCCGCAGGAAATATTCTGCACCGCGACCAAATCATCGACGCAGCGGATCCCGAAGCTGTTCGCAGCAAGCTGATCGACGAATACGACCAAACCCATTGCACGCCTTATCGAGCCGCTGAACGCGGATATGTCGATGCGGTGATCGCGCCGTCCGAGACGCGGCCGAATATTGCAGCCGCACTTTCCATCATGAACGACAAGCGCGAGCCGTCGCATCCGAAGCGGCACGGAAACATACCACTGTAGAGAAACCCCCCTTGTTGCGCCGGTACCAGTCGGAGTAGTTGTTTGAAAGGAAATGCCGATGGTGATCGGTGACATCGCACATCTGCTGATGGACGAGCCGCGGCGACTGGACGAACCTATCGCGGTCGTTGGGATGGCCTGCCGCATGCCGGGTTCGGTCGAGTCGCCGGACGATCTTTGGCGGCTGCTCATCGAGAAGCGGGACCCGGTGCGTGAGGGACCCTTCGACCGGTGGGACGTCGACGCCTTCTACGACCCCGATCGAGAGGTGCGAGGCCGCTCCAACACTCGTTGGTCGGCCACACTCGACGACATCACCGGCTTCGACGCCGCATTCTTCGGTATCTCTCCCGCGGAGGCCGCGTCGATGGACCCGCAGCATCGGCTGCTGCTGGAAGCCTCTTGGGAAGCACTGGAACACGCCGGCATCCCACCACGCGACGTCGCGGGATCCCAGGGTGGTGTGTTCGTCGGACTGTGGAGCCAGGACAACTCCGTCCGCCTCGGCACGCACTACGACGCGATCGATGCCTATGCCGCGACCATCGGAAATGTGCACTGCACCGCGGCAGGGCGGGTCTCTTATGTTCTCGGGTTGCACGGCCCCTGTGTCGCCATCGACACCGCCTGCTCGTCATCGCTGGTCGCTACCCATCTGGCCGTTCAGAGCCTGCGAACCGGGGAATCCGATTTCGCGCTGGCCGGTGGTGCGAACATCATGCTGACCCCGGAGTTCATGCTCTCCGGAACGCAGTGGGGGATGTTCTCACCCACCGGGCGCTGTCATGCTTTCGACTCTCGCGCTGATGGTCTGGTGCGCAGCGAGGGCGTCGGAATCGTTGTTCTCAAACGGCTTTCGGACGCGCAACGTGACGGTGACCGGGTGCTCGCGGTCATTCGCGGCTCCGCGATCAACCAGGACGGACGATCGCAGGGACTCGTTCACCCTTCCGAAGATGCCCAGCGCATGGTCTACGCTGCCGCGGTCGCACAGGCGGGCATCGATCCCGGCCTGGTGGGGCTGGTGGAGACCCACGGCCCTGGGACCCAGGTCGGCGATCCGATCGAATTCCGCGCGCTGACGCCGATCTACGGCAGCGGCGCGGGACGATGCGCGCTGGGTTCGGTGAAATCGAATATCGGCCATCTGGAATCGGCCTCGGGGATCGCGGGCTTCATCAAAGCCGTTCTCGCGCTCCAACACGGTGTCATCCCGCCGAATCTGCACTTCCAGCAGTGGAATCCGAAAATCTCTCCGGACGGCACCCGCTTCTTCGTGCCAACCGAGCCGACCGAGTGGCCGGTGGACGCGCCGACGCGGCTGGCAGCAGTGTCGTCGTTCGGATTCAGCGGCACCAACGCTCACATTGTTCTGGAGCAGTACACGGGCCCGTTCACCGCCGAGACGGCGACCGACTCCACACCGCGTCCGGTCTTGGTGCCGCTCTCGGCGACGGCGCCCGGGATGCTCGGTGCGACCGCCGCGCGGCTGTCCCGCTGGCTCACCGACAACCGCGACGGGGTCGAACTGGGCGATGTGGTGCATACGCTCGCGGCGCGACGTTCGCATCACCGGTCTCGGACGGGTGTGGTTGCCGAGTCCGTGGACGAGCTCATCGACGGGCTGGACCGAGTCGCCGCGGGCGATGACCAGGACGATTCGCTCGGCGACACTGTTCGCGCAACCGCCGCCGAAGGGGCGGTGTGGGTGTTCTCTGGGCAGGGTTCGCAGTGGGCGGGTATGGGACGTCGACTGCTCGACGAGGATCCGGTCTTCGCCGCGACGATCGCCGAACTGGAGCCACTAGTAGCCGCGGAGGCCGGCTTCTCGGTGTCCGAGACGCTGGGCGCCCCGACGGTGGTCACCGAGATCGACCGCGTGCAGGTCGCCCTGTTCGCCACCCAGGTGGCGCTCGCCGCGGTGTGGCGGTCCCTTGGTCTGCGACCGGCGGCGGTACTCGGGCATTCGATGGGCGAGGTGTCAGCCGCGGTCGTCTGCGGTGCCCTGTCCATACCGGACGGCGTGCGAGTCAGCTGCCGCCGCGCCGCCCAGCTGGTTCCATTGGCGGGCACCGGTGCCATGGCATCGGTGGACCTTCCACACCAGGAGGTGGAGGAGGAACTGCGTCGGGCCGCCGACGTTACGGTGGCGGTCATCTCGTCACCGCGTGCCACCGTGATCGCGGGCGGCCCGGAACCGGTGCGACAGATTGTCGAGGACTGGCAGCGGCGTGGGCTGATGGCCAGATTCGTCGCGTCCGACGTGGCGGCACACGGACCGCATCTGGACCCCTACGCTCCTCAGCTGATCGAAGCGCTCTCCGATATCCGGCCTAAACGGCCCACTGTGCCGTTCTACTCCACCGTCACCGACGATCCGCGGCAAACCGTGCTGTTCGACGGCGCTTACTGGGCGGATAATTTGCGCAAACCGGTCCGGTTTGCCCATGCGGTGCAGGCGGCCGCCGAGGATGGGCATGCCGTATTCCTCGAAGTCTCGGTACACCCCTTAGTCGGACACGCGATGCGTGAGACCCTGCAGGAGATCGACGTCGATGCGGTTGTCACGCATACCATTCGCCGCGACAACGACGATTTGCGCACCATCACCGGCCAGCTGGCCCGTCTGTACCGCGTCGGTGTTCCCATCGACTTCGGCCGGCGTCATGGGCGCGGAACTCTCGTCGCAGCGCCGGCGACCACATGGAACAGGATCCGCCACTGGATCGATCTGCCGCTGCCGCACCCGGCGCGACAGGTGGCGGATGAGATTCGGCCACCGCTGCTCGGTATACACACAGTCGTCCCCGAGGCCGGGCGCAGGCATCTGTGGCAGGTCGATGTGGGTACCGGGGCACAAGCATGGCTCGCCGATCATCGAGTAGAAGGCGTCACGGTACTGCCGGGAGCGGTGTACTGCGAGACGGCGCTGGCAGCCGGAATCGAATTCTTCGACTGCGCCGTAGAGCATGTACAGCTGTCCGACATCAGATTCGTCCGGCTACTGCCGGTGCGCGAACACACCACGCTCCACACCTCGCTCAGTCCACGCGGCGATCACACCGCGATCGTGGAGATGGTCAGCAAGGGTGATGGCGACGACGAGTGGATCACCCACGCGACCGCCGAGTTGCGGTACCTGCCTCAGGGGATCGGTTTCGAGCCGGTCGATCCGGCTGCCCTGGATGCGGTCTATCCCGAGCACATCGACGTCGAGGGCCGCTATGCGGAACTTCGCGCGGACGGCTACCACCATGGCCCAGCGTTTGCCGGACTGGAGAGTCTGCGCCGCGCCGGGGACGGGAGGATGCTCGCGCGTGTCGCTGTGCCGCCCGCCGCCCGTGCCCTCGTCGGCCCGGTGAGTCTGCATCCGGTCCTGTTCGATGCCTGCCTGCAGACTCTGCTCATCTCGGCAGTCGCTGCCACCGGCAGTGCGGGTACCAGGATGCTGTTTCCAGTGGGTGTCGGATCACTGCGGGTCTACGCCGCAACCAGTGCGGCAGCATATTGCGAGGCGGCACTTGTTTCGGCTTCGGCGGACGGCGCGATCGGTCAGCTGCGAATATTCGCGGCGGACGGCTCCGTTCTGGCCGAGGCAACCAACGTGCGGTTCGCGCCAATGGAGCGGAAGACACCCACCCGCGGGCACGAGCGATTGTTCCATGAGATCCGGTGGACATCTGTGCCGCTGGAAGGGACAGCCAGTGCACGCGGGACATGGCTGCTACTCGGTGACGACGACAACCCACTGTCGGCGGCTCTGTCTGCCGAACTGACCGCGTCCGGAGCGACCGCGACACTGCTGAACGCCCGAGCGTCGGGTACGTCGTCGCCCGCGCCAGCAGTGACGAGCGCGCTCACCTCCGTGACGGACGTCGTCTTCTTCGCGACCTCATCGGCTTCGGCAGCGCCGGATCTCGCGGACTTGTGCCGTGACGAGGTGATGCGTCTGATCGATCTGACCGTGCTGTTGTCCGAGTCCGAGACCGGCACACCTCGGCTGTGGATCATTACTCGAGGTGCGCAGGCGATCGCCGGACACGAGGTGCCTACCCTCGGGCACGCTGGGTTGCGCGGTGTGAGCCGGGTGGCGATGTGCGAGCACCCGGGTCTGCGCACGACCTTGATCGACGTGGAGCCGGGCACAAGCGACCTGCGCGATCTCGTCGCCGAGCTGTTCGCCGACGGTCCCGACGACGAGATCGTATGGCGAGGCGGACAACGCTGGGCGGCTCGGCTGGTCAACGCTCGGATCAGCGACGAAACCTGGCGAACACGGCCACAGCGGATCCAGCGGTACGGTCGTGACCGGATCTCGCTCGACATCGCTCGCGCGGGTGATCTGGACACGATCGGCGTAGTCGCCCGACCGCGTCGCGCCCCGGGGCACGGTGAGGTCGAGATCCGGACCACGGCCATCGGCCTGAATTTCGCCGACGTCATGCACATGCTCGACATGTTCCCCGACCTGCACGGCACCTCCGGCCGACTCGGCCTGGAATGCGCCGGTGTCATCACCGATATCGGTCCTGGAGTGCGCCACGTGCGGGTCGGCGATCGGGTCATGGCATTCCACGACGGCACGGCCGACACTTTTGTCACCATGCCCGCGGAAGTTGTTGTTCCCGTGCCCGAAGCGATGACCGACATTCAGGCGGCCGGCGTGCCCGCCGCCTACCTGACCGCCTGGTACGCGCTGACCCGGATCGCCCGCCTCGGTGCCGGCGAGCGAATCCTCATCCACGCGGGCACCGGTGGAGTCGGCTTGGCCGCGATCGCCATCGCGCGCTCGCTCGGCGCGGAAGTACTCGCCACGGCGGGCAGCGATCGCAAGCGCTCCTACCTCCGCGAACTCGGCGTGCAGCACGTGATGGACTCCCGGTCACTGGACTTCGTCGACCAGACCCGCGCTGCCACCGGCGGCGAAGGAGTGGACGTCGTGCTGAATTCGCTATCCGGACCCGCACTCTTCGCGGGCCTGGAAGTGCTGAATCTCGGCGGGCGATTCCTCGAGATCGGCAAACGCGATATCTACGCCAACGCCAAGTTGGGACTGCTGGCGTTGCGCCGCAACGTCACGGTGGCCGCCGTAGATCTGGCCGTCCTCGGACGAGAACGGCGGCCTCTGATCCGGGATCTGTTGAACGAACTGGTGCGGGAGTTCACCGCTGGTCGTATCGACCCGCCGACGTGTACCGAATTTCCGTTCACCGAGGCGGCCACCGCATTGCGATATATGGCGGCCGCCAAGCACATCGGCAAGCTGATCCTGACGGTTCCGCAAGAGGGTGAGATCGAGGTCGCGGCTCCGGAGGGCAGCACGCCGGTCGTCCGCGAAGGCGCGAGCTACGTCGTCACTGGCGGGCTCGGCGGGCTCGGCCTGGAAATCACCCGTTGGCTCGCCGACCGCGGCGCCGGCCGGATCGTGCTCAATGGCAGATCGGCGCCTTCCGAATCGGCTGTCGCCGTGCTTGCCGACATTCGCGCAGCGGGTACGCAGATCGAGATCGTCCGCGGCGACATCGCCGAACCTGGTGTCGCCGAACGACTCGTCACGGCGGCAACGGCGGACGGGCGGCGTTTGTCCGGGGTACTGCACGCGGCGACGGTCCTCGATGACAGTGCTCTGAGCCAGCTGAGTGCCGACCGGCTCGACCGGGTATGGAGGCCGAAGGCGACCGGCGCGTGGCGGTTGCACGAGGCAACGTGTGAGCTACCGCTCGACTGGTTCGTGCTGTTCTCCTCGGTGGCTTCGCTTCTCGGCAGCCCGGGACAGGGCAACTATGCCGCCGCGAACGACTGGCTCGACTCTTTCGCCAGATGGCGACGGGCGCGTGGGCTGCCAGCACAAGCCATCAACTGGGGCGTGTGGGGAGAGGCCGGCCGGGCAACGGAGCTGGGCCAGCACGGGTACGCGGCGTTCGGTACCGCCGAGGGTCTGCGCTGCCTGGCGGATCTGATCGACCACGAGCGGACCAATGCGGGCGTCTTCATCTACGACCCCGAACACTGGTTCCACGCTTCTCCCGGTGCGGCCGAATCTCCGTTCTTCGCCGACATGCCGGAGCGAGCGGCGGGGGAATCCGACGTGAGCAGCAACGACGGCATCAACTCCCGGCTGCGGACCGCCGCGCCCGATGAGCGGATCCGGCTCGCGCTGAGCTACCTCGGTGTGTGCATGCAGACAATACTCGGACTCGGCAGTGTCTCGGTCGACTCGAAGACGGTGCTGTCCGACCTCGGATTCGACTCGCTGACTGCGCTCCAGTTGCGCAACCGGCTCGAAGCGGACCTGCAGGTGAAGATCCCCGCCACCATCGTGTGGACGCATCCCAGTGCGGGCGAGCTGGTCGACTATCTCCTGGAACGCCTCGATCTGGAGGCGGGGACGGACGATGAGCAGACGCATGCCGTTCCTACCGACACCGTCGTCGCGGCCGGACGCTGGTTCAAGACGTTTGCGCCACGGCCCGACGCCGCGACACGGTTGTTCTGCTTCCCACACGCTGGAGGTTCGGCATCGACCTACCTGCCGTGGAGTGATCTGCTTCCCGAGCATGTCGAGTTGCACGCCGTCCAATTGCCTGGACGCGAAGACAGGGCCGACGAGGAACCACGGCGCGATCTGTTCGCACTGGCTGAAGAACTCGCGGCAATGATCGCGGCGGACCCGGATCGTCGTCCGTTCGCATTCTTCGGGCACAGCGGCGGTAGCCTGCTCGCGTTCGAGACCGCTCGTGCGCTGTGGGTTGGCCACACCATCACTCCGGTGACGCTCGGGATTTCGGCCGTACCGGCACCCGACGGCCCAGGAATGGCCCAACTGTCGGAACGCCTTTTCCGTCACCCGAGTCCGGAGGCTCTGGAGGCGTTGGCCTTCATACCGCAGGAAATCAGGCAGGAACCCAGTCTGCTCGAACGAGCCACACAGGCCTTGGGCTACGACTACACCATGTACCGCGGTTATCAATACACTGCCGCATCGGTTCCGCTCGACTGCCCTGTTGTGCTGTTCACCGGCGACGATGACCCGCTCTGCAAGCCCGAGCATCTGGCGGGATGGGATAAGCAGACGACCGGTCCCGTAACAACCTACGTCTACCAAGGGGATCACTTCTATCTCCGAAACCACCTCCCGGAATTGATCGAACAGCTGACGAAAACGTTCGAACGACAATCCCGCTCCACAGCCGGGCCATCCGGGCATAGCTGTTCCGGCGTTCGGTAGATCTCACGCCCACGGCGAAATTCGGTGTCTTCGTGCCAGGGACGCGAATCGATCTCCTACCGCGGTAGGAGCCGCTGCCCGCTCCGAGCACGATGCACCGGCCCCGACCTGGCGGTTAGCCTTGCAGGATGGATGTGACCCACGCCATCGGCTCGTCGGCGGGCGCCCAACCGGCGATACCGTTCCGCGAGAGTGGGCGCGTCCGGGATCGGTTCGTGGCTTTCGTACGCAATCCGGTCGCGGTCTTGCGTCGCAATCTCGAAGAGTTGCCGTTCGACTACCCGCCGTCGGTGATGATCAGCGCCGATGCGGCCCTGCTCGTGGTCGGTGTCGGCGCGATCGTCCAGCGGCACGAATATTTTCCGACCGCGCTGCCGATTCTGGCGCTCATCCTGGTCTTCGGCTCGGTGCCGCTGTTCTGCTTCTTCGGTGTGACACCGAGCCCGATCCTGCTCGCGGTCTCCGGTCTGGTCGCGACGGCCATAATGCTCACCCAGCCGGTATCTTCGGACTTCTCCCCGTTCATCCTGGTGGTGATGGTCGGCGAGGTCGCGGCCATTGTGCGAAAACGTTTCAGCGCATTGTTCGCGGTGATCGCGGTGCTCGAGTTGATGGCCTTCGATGCGGCCGGTCACCTGGTGTGGAGCGTGACGGGTCAGCGGTTGCAGGGGCTGCAGATGTACATCGTCGGGATCGCACTCGGCTGGCTGGTCGGCGTCATGCTGCAGTATCAGCGCAAATTTCTCTATCAGGAACGCCAGAGCCAGCAGATCCGGGCCGAACGTGCCGCCGACGCGGAACGCAGCCGGATCGCGCGCGAGGTGCACGATGTCATCGCGCATTCGCTGAGCATCACCCTGCTGCATCTCACCGCCGCCCGGCACGCACTGCAGACCGACCGCGACGTGGACGAAGCGGTGGACGCGCTGGTCGACGCCGAGCGACTCGGCAGACAGGCCATGGCCGATATCCGCCGCACCATCGGCCTGCTCGATGCCCGGCCGTCCAAACTTGTTCCGGAGCCCGGAATCCGCGATATCGATGACCTGGTCGGCGACTTCGCCGGAGCCGGATTGGATGTTCGCTACACCCGTACCGAGGATTTGTCCGCGGTATCCGCGGCGGTCGGGCTCGCGCTCTATCGGATCGGCCAGGAGTCCCTGGCCAATGTGATCAAACATGCGCCCGGCGCGACCGCGACCGTGCTGTTGGAGGTGGACTCGTCGGTGGCCCGGCTCATCGTGAACAACTCGCTGCCCAGGGGATTGCCGCCGGATCTCGGCGATGGGATGGGACTGTCCGGTATGCGCCAGCGCGCCGAACTGCTCGGCGGCCGCATCAAGACCGGGCCCTACGACCACGGCTGGATGGTGCGAGCCGAATTCCCACTGAGCGGCGCGCGGGCCTGGTCGATGTCGTGCGGGCTGCCCGACGTGATCCACGGAGCCGCGAGTGCGGTGCGTGACATGCGGCGCGACGGTGCGCTGGGGGAGGGCGCGTGACGACAGGGGCTGCGGCCGGTGGCGAAGCGCCGGTCACCGTGCTGGTCGTCGACGATCAGGAACTCGTCCGCGGCGGGCTGCGGCGCATTCTGCGGCGGCGTGACGGTTTCGTGGTCACCGAATGCGCCGACGGCGATGAGGTGCCCGCCGCGATCGCGGCCAACCGGCCCGATGTCGTGCTGATGGATCTGCGCATGAAGCGCGTCGGCGGCATCGACGCGACCCGCATGCTGCGTGCGCGAGACGGTGCACCGCCGGTGCTGGTGCTCACCACCTTCGACGACGACCAGCTGCTGTCAGGCGCGCTGCGCGCCGGGGCGGCCGGATTCATTCTGAAGGATTCGCCCGCGGAGGATCTCATCCGGGCGGTCCGCACGGTCGCCGTCGGCGGGGCGTGGCTGGACCCGTCGGTCACCGGTCGCGTGCTCTCGGCATACCGGACGGTTCGTCCCGCCGTAACCCGCGACGACAGCCGACTCGCCGAACTCACGGCGCGCGAGTACGAGGTACTAGAATTGATCGGCCGCGGCCGCGTCAATGCTGAGATCGCACGCGACCTCAGCATCTCGGAAGTCACCGTCAAGAGCCATGTCGGACATATATTCGGCAAACTGGAGCTGCGGGACCGGGCCGCCGCGATCGTGTTTGCGTTTGACCACGGGGTGGTTGCACCAGGACAATCCACGGGTTGACGGGCAGCCGGATCGCGCATACCCGGAGCTGGTGATGGGCGATCTTTGCCCGGGATGTGGAGGAATGACGGGGTGGACGGACCTGGATGGAGAGTCGGCAGTCGTTTCGGGCCGTATGAGCTCCGAGCGCTGCTCGGCAAAGGGGGTATGGGCGAGGTTTACGAGGCGTACGACACGGTGAAGGACCGCGTGGTCGCGGTCAAACTGCTGTCCGATGAACTCGCCAGGGACCCGATCTACCAGGTGCGCTTCCGGCGCGAATCGCAGGCGGCCGCCCGCCTGGCCGAACCGCACATCATCCCGATCCATGACTGGGGCGTGATCGACGGTGTGCTGTTCATCGATATGCGGCTGGTGCCCGGCACCGACCTGCGCGAAATACTGCGCGATCAGGGGCCGATGAGCGCCGAGCGCGCGATCGGCATCATCGAGCAGATCGCGGCGGGCCTGGACGCCGCGCACGCCGACGGTCTCGTGCACCGCGATGTGAAACCGGCCAATATCTTGGTCACCGAGGCGGACTTCGCCTATCTGGTCGACTTCGGCATCGCCCACACCGAGGGCGACAGCGCGATGACCCAGGCGGGCACGGCCATCGGTTCCTACACCTATATGGCCCCGGAGCGGTTCGATTCCGGACCGGTGACCGGTCGCGCCGATATCTACTCCCTCGCTTGTGTTCTGCACGAATGCCTCACCGGGGCAACACCGTTCCCGGCCGGGAGCATGAGTGTGCTGATCCGGTCACATCTCACCGAACCGCCGCCGCGACCGAGCGTGCAGCGACCGGGAGTGCCCGCGGCGATGGACGAGGTGATCGGCCGCGGCATGGCCAAGGAGGCGGCCGATCGTTTCCCGACCGCGACCGATCTGGCGCGCGCGGCCAGGGCCGCACTCGCCACCGCACCCGCCGCCAATATGCCGACCTTGATCGTGCGGCCGCCCGATCCCTCGCGCGGGCCGTCGGATCAGGCTGTGGTGCACCGCAGTCCGGCGACGCCCGCGGAGTCGACGGGAACGATTCCCGCGGTCATCCATCCAACCGCGCCGACGGTGGTCTCGCCCGCGGATCTGCAGTTCACGCCGTTGCCGCCGCAGCCGCCCGCCGGTCCGCCGGTCCGGACGCCCGGGGCCGGTCGGCAGGTGCGGCCGTTTCCCGATGCGCATTTGTACGAGGAGTCCCCGCCGGAGTTTCCGCAGGACTTGCCGTTGCCGCGGTACGCGGGTGATCCGGCGGCACCGCCGACTCAGCGGTTTCCGGAACAACCGCAGTATTCGGAGCCGTCGCAGGCCGAGCAGACTCAGCGGTATCCGGAATCGCACTACCCAGAGGGCCGGTACCCGGCGCGGGAGTATCCGGAACAGTATGGCGCGCAACAGGATTCGTCTGCTCCGGAGACGCGCCGTGTCCCGTTGCCGCAACCCTTCTCCGGCGCACCGCCATTCGAGCCGCCGCGCGGTCCCGCCCATGCGGCGCCGAACCCCTACCGGCCCTCGCCCCAACCGGCCGAATACTCGCCGCAGGCCTATGTCGCGCCCGACTACGAAGACGATTACTACGCGCAGGATCCCGCCGCGGATCCGTATCGGCAGGAGCGATCGGTCCTGTTGCCGATCATGGTCACCGTCTTCGTCATCGTGGTGCTCGCGGTCGGCGGTGCCATCGGCTGGCAGGTACTCGGCTCCGGTAAATCCGAGGATTCGAATGTTCAGGCGGGTGCGCGGGTGACCACGACGGCCGCCACCGGCGGTTCGACGACATCGCCGTCGACCTCGACCACTAAGGCCGCGCCCACCTCGGTCACCCTGCCCGCCGGCGCGACGAACTGCACGAACGGCAAACCCGTTTCAGGCAGCTTCACCCAATCGGCCACCGGATCCTCGGTCACCAGTTGCGGTTTCGCGGAAGCCGTCCGCAAGGCCTACGCCGAATCCGCAGCTACGAACGTCTCACGCTCATCGCGCTCAGTGGTCGCGACAAGTCCCGTCACCGGCCGCACCTACACCATGAACTGCGTCGCGGACGGACAATTGGTCACCTGCACCGGCGGTGAAAACGCGGTGGTCTACGTCTACTGACACAGCAACCGCGGCGAACACGAAATGAGTTCGTGTCCATAGGATTTGGCCGAAATGCTGTTATAGAAACGCTTGATGAGCGGCTATTTACAGTGCATTGACTGCCCTCGGCGGCGACCGTTGGACGTCATCACCAGCGGGATCTTCACCGACGTCGATCCGGAGACGCGCCGCCCCGACCGGCGGGTACCGCCGATGGCCGGTACCGCCGCGATCGGGGCGGTTGTGCAACTGCTGGCCACCGCCATCGAGGAGGGCCGTGACCTGTCCTCGATGAGCGGCGTCCTGGCCGAGCGCTCCTATCGTCTGCTGCCGGCCTGACGGCCCGGCCTCACTTCAGGTGCCGCGCGAAGAACCGGTTCCCGTCGTCCCCCTCGAACTGCGGGACGCCGGTGTGCCCGCCCATATTGGCGTGCAGCGTCTTCTCCTTGGAGCCGAAGGCGTCGAACAGGTCCAGGGCCAGTTGCCGGTCGTTTCCTTCGTCGTCCCACTGCAGCAGGACCTGCAGCGGAATGGTGACCTGCCGGGCCTCCTCGAACATGGTGCGGGGCACGAAACTCCCGGCGAACAGAAGGGCGGCCGAGATGCGCGGCTCGACCACCGCCAGCCGGATGCCGATGGCGATCACCCCTCCCGAGTACCCGACCGGGCCGCCGATCTCGGGCAACGAAAGGAGGGCGTCCAGGACGGCCCGCCATTCCGGGACCGCCTTTTCGACCAGCGGAAGGACGAGCCGGTCGACGATCTCGTCGTCGACCGGCACGCCGGCCTGCAGCGCCCGGCGCAGGTCGGCGCGGGCCTGCTCGGCGGCGGCGGAACGGGGCCGGTCACCGCTCCCGGGGAGCTCGATGGTGGCCGTGGCGTAGCCCTCCGCCGCGGCGTGCCGGGCCCGGGCCACCAGTCGCGGGTACATCATGTGCAGTCCGCCGGGGTGGCCGACCAGGATCAGCGGCGCCGGGGCGGATGCGGATCCGGGTGTCCACAGGATGCCGGGGATCTCGCCGAGAGTGAATTCGCGTTCGAGGACGCCGTCGTCGAGGCGCTGTTCAGAAGTGAATTGCATGGTCTTGCCTTTCGGGAGTGCTCTCGAGCGGCGCTCCCGGACGACCTATCGCCCGACCGTGACCCCAGAGGGGAGCACCCATGTAGATACTGCGTTCACGGGTACCACCTCCTCGTTCTCTGGCACGGCTTCCGGAAGGCTAGCAGTGGCCGGCCATGGTCCGCCAACGGGTTTTTGCGGTGGCGCTGGCTCCGTCCCAGGGACAGAGCGGCCACAACGGGCCGCGTGACGAAGGAGGATCAGCGTTCCTATGCGCTCGGCCCGGGATTCGGATCTGACGGTGCTGCGCCACAACCGGTTCCTGACCCGAAGCTCTACAGGTGAAACTCTCGATGGCGATGGTGCCCGCGGCGGTCGCGGCAGTGCGGTCTATCGATGTGACACCATGACGGCGACTGCGTTTGTCCCCTGGCATTGCCACGACAGGAGCCCGACCATGCCACGTATTGCCACCGCCGACCGGGTCGAACGAGCCGAACTGCTGGAATTCCTGCGTACCCGCCACCGCGGCGTCCTGGTTACGAGCCGCGGCGACGGCCGCCCGCAATTGTCGCCGGTAACCTGCGGGATTGATCCCGAGGGCCGCATCGTGGTGTCGACCTACCCGACCCGCGCCAAGGTCGGCAACGCGCGACGCGACCCGCGCGTGTCGATCTGCGTGCTGTCCGACGACTGGAACGGCCCCTATGTGCAGGTCGATGGTCGCGCCGGGGTCCTGGATATGCCGGAAGCCCTCGACGGTCTCGTCGAGTACTTTCGCGCTATCTCCGGCGAACATCCGGACTGGGCTGAGTACCGCGAGGCCATGGCACGGCAGAACAAGTCGCTGTTGCGCATAGATATCGAACGCTGGGGACCTATTGCGACGGGCGGCTTCCCGCCCGAACTCGCGGACTGAGACGGTCGATCACTGCCTGGCCTTCGTACCACATCACCCGCAGTTGGGCCGGCGTGGTCGGTACCCGACACATATCTCCGCCTATCGCACGGCAGCCGGAATGCAGGTCGACTCGTTCGATCAGCGCGGGAAGCGACAGTAGCGGGTGTTCGGTGCTGCAGTGGAACGGATAGAGCCCAGTCGGGTTCGAGATCTGGGCAGGCTTCAATCTGCGCGTGAGAACACCGCCACCAGAAAGTCGGACTCCTCGGTAAATGGACGTAGATCCCACGTCGATAGCCGCAAATCCACCGTGAGTCCGGCGTCCTCGGCGTCTGCCAGGAACTGCGGGAACTCGTAACCACGATCGGCGCCGAAACCCACAACCACCCGTCCGGCTGGGGCGAGATGGCGGGCGAACCCGGCCAGCACCGCCTCCCGGGTGGACGGCGCCAGAAATGTCATCACGTTCCCCGCACACACGATGACATCGAAGTCGCCGGCCACCCCGCGCCCCGGCAAGTCCAATTCGGCGAGATCACCGACTATCCAGGTCGGACCGGGATAGTCCTGCTCCGCCGCAGCGATCAACACCGGGTCGACGTCGACGCCGACTACGACGTGGCCAGCTCGGTGCAGGTAGGCACCCACACGCCCCGGACCGCATCCTGCGTCCAGGACTCGGCCACTGCGGTCGAGCATCGCGTCCACCAGCCGGGCCTCCCCGACAATATCCGTGCCTTCGGCCGCCATTGCTCGGAATCGCTCCACGTACCACGTCGAATGCGCAGGGTCAGCAGCAGTGAGCTCTTCCCACTGGCTGGGGGTACGTCCGCTCATGGTCTGTTCCTCTTCGCTCGGGCCCGCCTCTGGTTCACTGTGCCACCGCCGTGCCGATAGTGAGCGCGCGGCATGATGGTGCCCGACGCCGATGCAGCCCGCCCATCGACACCGGACGTCAGGCGGATAACGGCGACCAGGCTTCTGAGCACTCTGGTTACGGCATTTCCGGACGTTGGTTGGGTAGGTTCGTTTACGCTGCGGCGCGAGCACTCCCATTGCGGCACAGCATATTCCGGCCGATGCCAGCACGCGGAGAACCGGAGGTCGGTTCGGCGGGCATGGTGGGCGATGCGAGCCGCGGCCGAGGCGTCGGCGCCGGGCCGACGGTTGGTCGGCTGCCGACATCAGTTGCGCTCCAACGCTTCCGGTCGCGGTTTGCAGAGGAGGTCCGAGCGGATTCGTCGAGCAGTCGCATGCAAGCTCCAGTCGGCTCCCATGCGCAGTTCGTCCACGAAGGGCAGTGGTTGCCAGCCGCGGTACCACGAGCGCATGTCGGCGACCGTGAACTCGGCTGCTTGTGGTCGTGTGTGGTGACGCCGTGCAGTTTCTTCGAAGGCCAGGTCCCACGCGTAGAAGTGTGATCGGAACGCACGATGCTGTAGCCGCTCGAGCATCCGTCCGTATCGGTCGGCGTCGAGGATGCCCTCGACGACTACGACCGCGCAGTGGTCCAGGCAGGCGGTGGCGATCGTCTCGATCAGGGTCACATTGAATGCGTCGGGTTCGTCGCGTTCCCGCAGGATCGTCCGACGGATAACGTCCTGGCCGACAACGGCGCAGCGTCCCTTTGCGAAGCCGCGCTGCACTTCTCTGGCGACCGAAGACTTTCCTGCCCCCGAGTCCCCACGCAGGACAACCAGTTGCCCGCTGAGTTCGCCATCCCCGTCCACATCCTCAGTGTCTCAACGACACGAGCCGCTATCTCAACCTGGACGCCACCATTCTCCGGCTCGACGCCCGCGGCCGGTGCCGGGCAGCAACTTGACGAAGCTGAATCGGCCGTGCACACTGCTCTCATTAGAGAGCGATGCTCTCGGCGACTCGTGGGAGAACGGACATGCAGGAAGTCTGGAAATGGGCCAACCTCACGCTGGCATTCGGGATGGAGTTGGTCGCGCTCGGGGCGCTGGGACTGTGGGGCTGGAAGACCGCCACCGTGACTCCGGTCAAGCTCGTATTGGCTGTCGGCGTGCCACTTCTCGCGGCGCTGGTCTGGGGCCTGTTCGCGGCGCCGCATGCGACATTCGACAACCCACTGCTCGCGATCGTCACCAAGGTCGTGGTTTTCGGCAGCGCTGCGGTCGGACTGTGGGCCGTGAGCTACCGAGCGGTCGCGGTCGTATTCGTCGCCGTCCTGGTAGCGAATCTGTTGGCGATCAGGTTTGGGCATCTGAACTTGTGAGCACGCCGCGTGATGTACGGAGTTCAGGAGATCTTTGCGGACGGATGCGGTGACCAGCGCGGAACCGGTTGTCTCGGTGCTCGATCAAACGGCGGCTCTGTCCTCTGCGGCGGGCAAGCTGTTCAGCAGCGTGCGCACCATGGTGGGTACCTGGACGTCGAGTTCTGTGGGTATCGGCCGGCCGGCTGTCAGATATCGCCGAACCGCGGCGTATGGCAGGTCGACAATGGTGAGAAGGATCGTTGCCGTGGACACCCCGGTTTCGGCGCGTAACGAGTGGACGAGTCCGCGGATGGCAGCATCCCACCGGGCTGTTTCGGCGGCGCGTTCCTCGCGCGCGGTGGCGGGCCAGCTCTGGGGAGTGAAGTGGTGGACACCTGCGAGCAGGACCTGTGCGTCGAGCGGGTTGCTCCGGCACCACTGCACGATGTGGCCTGTGATCGCGGCGGCGGCCTCGACCGGATCGTCCTCGTCGAACAGGACGTAGGCGTCCTGGTGTAGGTGCCCGACGGCCCTGTTCCACAGGGCGGCGAGCAATGAGGGCCGATCGGCGAAGCGATGGTAGACCGAACCGCTCGGCGCACCGGATTCCCGGATCACCCCGGACATCGTGACGCCGGCGGGTCCCTGCGTAGCCAGCAGCCGCGCGGCAGCGTCGAGGATCGCCGCGGTGTCGTGTACGAATCTCACCACGCTGTAGAGAATACTCTCCAGACATGGTTGTAGAGTGAAGTCTCTACAACCATGAGAGGCCAACCATGACCATCACCGCCGAGGACGTCTACCAACTCGCTCCGTTCGTTCGCACTCTCGGAGTGGAGTTCTCGGAACTCACACCCTCCGCGGTCGCCGCCCGCCTGACCCACACCGTCGCGCTGTCGACAACAGGGGGTGGCCTGCACGGCGGTGCCTTGATGGGGTTGGCCGATGCGGCTGCCGCGGTCTGTGCCGCCCTGAATTCCGCCCCGGGGGCACTGCCCGCGACGACCGATTCGACAACGCATTTTCTTCGTCCGGTCCGCGGAGCGGCGCATGCGGTCGCCGCGCCGATCCGCGTCAGCCGCACCTCGGTGGTGGTGGGTGTGCAAATCGCGGACGAATCCGGCGAGCTGTGCGTCCATGTGATCCAAACTGTGCAGACACGCGTTCCGCACGCGGCCGCCTGAAACCGCTGTCAGATGCGGGAGCAGGACCGCCAACGGTCCAAGATCAGAACACCGGCGACATGATCTATCTGACGGCAGCCGCTCTGAGGAGCCCCTCCGCCGTGGGGCTGTCGGTCACGAGGGTGTTCACGTAGCCGGCGCGGGCCGCCACGAGGATTGAATCCACCTTGTCTTGGCCGATGGCCACGCCGATTGTGTGCGGAATGCGCGGGAGATCCTCCAGCGGGATGGCGATGAGGCGCTCGAACCCACTGGACTCGATCGGCGCTCCGTCGGGTCCGTATGGGCGGGCGCAGATGTCACCGACGGCGTGCTCGAGCGTTGCCTCCCGCGCCGAGATGACGCTCGGCAGCGACGATCGGTGCAGCGGTGGAGCACCGATCCCGAGTAGTGCGGCGCGCGCGGACCGCCACAGTTGCTGGACCCGTTGGATCTGTGGGTCGCTCATCAACGCTTCGTGCAGGGTCGGGCTCGGCATGGCGGGGGTGTACAGCATGACGGGGACTCCGCCGACTCGCAGCGCCAGCGCCCGCGTGATCTCGTTCGACTGGTAGTGCGCCTCCGGCTCTTCGATACCGCCGACTGTCGGGCACAGGACGACGCCGGGCAGCGGTGGGAGATCGTGCCGCGCGACTGCGAATACCGTTGCGCCGGTTGACACTAGAAGCGTGTCTCCGGGGCGCAGTTGCGATTCGGTGAGCGCGTCGGCGACGCGGGGAGCGAGCAGCGTCCCCAATTCGACGCCTGGGGACTCCGGTGTCACGTATGCCGCAGTTAGTCCGAGCGCCTGGCGGAGATCATGCTCGAGGTCGGTCAGCGCCCGCTTGTGCGGGTTACGGACTGTGACCTGGACGATGCCGGTCTCGCGCGCCTCGGCGAGGAGGCGACTCACGGTCGCACGGCTGGTGCCGATTTGGTGTGCGATCTCGGCCTGAGTCGCGTTGTCCAGGTAGTACAGCCGCGCCGCTTGGTACACCAGCCCGGGAGGAAACCGGCGGCGGGCGCCCGCATCGATACTCCCGGCTGCTCGGTCTCTCATCGGCATCCTCCTTCCGTGCGAATCAGTGTGCAGATGTTCAGAGTATTCGATCGGGTCTGAACATTTGTGCTGTACTTCTGTTCACTGATGTCTATAGTGACATGGAACACGCCTCCCTCGGGAGGCAGGCAGAAGGAGTCCCCCGTGACTGATCGACAACGCACCCGGTCAGCCGATTGCGCTGGTGACACGATGCAGGCAGTCGTGTGTCACGGTCCCGCTGATTACCGGCTGGAGAAGCTACCGGTCCCGTCGCGGAGGCCAGGAGAGGCACTCATCCGCGTTGAGGCCGTCGGCATTTGCGCGAGCGACCTGAAGTGCTACCACGGCGCATCGAAGTTCTGGGGTGACGAAAACCGGGCGGCATGGGCGGAGACGGAGGTCGTACCGGGGCATGAGATCACCGGGCGGATCGTCGAGCTCGACGATGCCGCTCGCGAGCGCTGGGGCGTCGAGGTCGGCGATCGCATCGTCGTCGAGCAGATCGTTCCGTGCTGGAACTGCCGCTACTGCGCCGAGGGTAACTACCACATGTGTCAGGTGCACGACATCTACGGCTTCAAGCGCGCAACCCACGGCGGCATGCAGGAGTACATGGTCATCACGCAGGGTTCTCTGGTCCATCGGATCAGCGCTGACATTCCCCCTGCGCACGCGGCCTTCGCGGAGCCGCTGTCTTGCGCACTCCACGCCGTCGAACGGGCCGACATCACGTTTTCCGATGTGGTTGTCGTCGCCGGGTGCGGGCCCATCGGCCTCGGCATGGTCGCGGGTGCGGCGGCGAAGTCTCCGGCCCAGGTCATTGCTCTGGACATGGAACCGCGCAAGCTGGAGCTTGCGGCGCGCGCCGGGGCCACGTTGACGATAGACATCAGCAAGCAAGATCCCGTTGCCCGCGTTCGAGAACTTACCGGTGGTTATGGCGCCGATGTCTACCTCGAGGCGACCGGGCACCCGTCGGC
The DNA here is from genome assembly GCF_040674755.1 of Nocardia sp. NPDC049737. Taxonomy (NCBI): domain Bacteria; kingdom Bacillati; phylum Actinomycetota; class Actinomycetes; order Mycobacteriales; family Nocardiaceae; genus Nocardia; species Nocardia sp. NPDC049737. The sequence continues at coordinate 47,828 of NZ_JBFANH010000043.1, forward strand.
GGTGATCCAGGGTCTCAACCTGCTGCGCAAGCTCGGTCGCTTCATCGAATACAGCGTCTTCAAGGAGGCGGTGACCGTCGATTGGACGATCATCAGCGATGACAAGGAACTCGACGTGCGCGGCGCCCATCTAGGACCGAACTGCTGGCCTGCTGCGATCCGGCTCATCGAGGGCGGCAAGCTCCCGCTCGACGACATCTGCACCCACCAGCTGCCGATTGCGGAGTTCGCGCGCGGACTCGACCTCGTCGCATCGGGTAAGGAGTCGATCAAGGTCTCACTCATTCCCTGATCGGTCGGCTCAGGCTGACGGAAACGATCGGCTCGCGACTGGCCGAACCATGGTCGCCCACTGCCACCCGGACATCACATCAGATCGGAAAAGACATCGTTATGAACGTTACCAAGACGACCCGGGCTGCCATTGTCCTCGCTATTGCCCTCACCCTGCCGCTCGCGGCGTGTAGCTCGGGTAAGAACGCCAAAACCGCTACCGGCGGTATCGATGGCGCGAAGGTCGCCTTCCTCATGCCGGACCAGGCATCGACCCGGTATGAGCAGCACGATGCGCCGGGCTTCAAGGCTGCGCTCAGCAAGTTGTGCGCGAGCTGTACGGCGCTCTACAACAACGCCAACGCTGACGCAGCCAAGCAGCAGCAGCAGTTCGACGCCGCCATCTCGCAGGGCGTCAAGGCCATCGTGATCGATCCGGTCGACTCCACCGCCGCGGCCTCGATGGTGTCACGTGCTCAGGCGAGGGGAATCAAGGTCGTTGCCTACGATCGGCCCATCCCGGACGCGAAGGTCGATTACTACGTTTCCTTCGATAACGAGGCCATCGGCAAGGCGATCGCCGAATCGCTCGTCAAGCACATGAAGGACACCGGCGTCCCGACCGACAAGGGGATCCTGGAGGTCAACGGCTCACCGACCGACGCGGCAGCAGGTTTGATCAAGAAGGGCATCCACGAAGGCCTCGCCAGCGGCGGGTATGCGACGCTCGCCGAGTACGACACCCCTGACTGGGAGCCGACTGCTGCTCAGCAGTGGGTCGCGGGCCAGGTCTCGCGGTTCGGGGGTCAGATCGGTGGGATCGTCGCGGCCAACGACGGGACGGCCGGTGGTGCCATTGCCGCGTTGAAGGCCGCGAACGTCAAGCCTATCCCGCCGGTTACCGGCAACGACGCGACCAATGCCGGGCTCCAACTCGTGATCTCGGGTGACCAGTACAACACGATCTCCAAGCCGAGCGAGATAGTTGCTACCGCGGCAGCTGAAGTCGTCGTCGATCTCGTCGAGGGCAAGCAGGTCGAGGCCGTCGGCGGCGGCAACCTCACAACCATCTTCAAGGCCCCGACCATGCTCTTCGTGCCGAAGGTCGTCACACGGGACAACTTGAAGGCTGACATCGTCGACGCCAAGATCAACACCGCGGCGGAGCTGTGTACTGGTGCCTATGCCACCGGATGCACCGCACTGGGGATCTCCTGAAACCGCCTGCACGCCACCCCTGTACGCCATCGATAGAGTTCTTATGACAGCCACGGCAACATCGTCCACGACGCCGGTGCTCAGCCTTCGCAGTATCGGCAAGACTTTCGGCGCGGTCTCCGCGCTGACCGACATCGAAATGGAAGTCCACGCCGGCGAGGTGGTCGCCCTCGTCGGCGATAACGGGGCTGGTAAGTCCACCCTGGTCAAGGTCCTGTCCGGGGTCCATCAGCCCGACTCCGGTGAGCTCTTCTTCGACGGGAAGCCCGTCACAATTCCCTCGCCGAACGCGGCACTCGAACTCGGCATCGCTACCGTTTTCCAGGATCTCGCGCTCTGTGAGAATCTCGACGTCGTCGCCAACCTGTTCCTCGGTCGAGAGCTCGGTAGGACGCGGCTCAGCGAGGTCGAGATGGAGACCCGCTCCTGGGAGCTGCTCGGGGAGCTATCGGCTCGGATCCCGAGCGTTCGCGTCCCCATCGCGTCGCTGTCGGGTGGTCAGCGCCAAACCGTCGCTATCGCCCGGTCGCTGCTGGTCAACCCTCGGCTCATCATGCTCGACGAGCCGACTGCCGCGCTGGGGGTGGCGCAAACCGCCGAAGTCCTCAACCTGATCGAGCGGGTGCGCGCAAAGGGGCTCGGCGTCATCATGATCAGTCACAACATGGAGGACGTTCGGGCGGTCGCGGACAGGATCGTGGTGCTGCGGCTCGGCCGCAACAACGGAACCTTCGGTCCGGATGTGAGCAACCATGAGCTTGTCGCGGCAATCACGGGCGCCACGGACAACGTCGTCGCTCGTCGATCGGCCCGGCGAGCGGTCGAGGTCGACGCGGCTGTTGCGAACACCGCAGAGGAGCTGTCATGAGTCAGACGGAAACGTCCACGAAGTCCGAGGCGGCCGAGCGCACTGAACTCGACCGCCAGGACAGCCGAGTAACCGTCGGTGTGGGCAGCGTCGGCGGGATGATCACCGGATTCGGTCGCCGCGTGCGCTCCGGTGATCTGGGCCCGCTCCCCGTCCTCGTCGGTCTGGTCGGCATCGCCGTTGTTTTCCAGACCCTGAACCCGGTCTTCCTTACCTCGACGAACCTGGTCAATCTGTTGTACGACAGTGCGGCCGTCGGAATGATCTCCCTGGGCATCGTGCTGGTCCTGATTCTCGGGGAGATCGACCTGTCGGTGGGTTCCTTGAGTGGTCTCTCGGCGGCGTTCCTCGGGGTCCTGTGGGTCAACAAGGGCTGGCCCATGCCGGTGGCCGTCCTAGCGGCTCTGCTCAGCGGTGCGTTGATCGGGCTGCTCTATTCACTGGTCTATACCCGATTCGGTATGCCGAGCTTCGTTGTGACTCTGGCCGGCCTGCTCGCCTTCCTCGGACTTCAGCTTCAGCTGCTCGGCAGCCACGGGTCGATCAACCTCCCGTACGGTTCGCAACTGGTGACCTTCGGCCAGCAGCAGTTCCTCCCACCCGCTGTGGCCTATGTAATCTGCGTCGTCGCTGCGGTCGGCGTGCTCATCGCGGGTCTGGCGAACATCCGAGAACGGGCACGGGCCAATCTATCCCGGCCGTCCGTGCAATCCCGGCTGATCAAGAGCGGTGCGCTCCTGGTCGTCTTCCTCGCCGCCACCTGGTATCTCAACCAGGACAATGGAGTGCCGTGGATGTTCATGGTCTTCGTCATCGCGGTCGTGGTGGCAAACTATGGCCTGACCCGGACCCGCTGGGGAAGGCACATGTTCGCGGTCGGCGGCGGCGTCGAGGCCGCGCGCCGGGCCGGTATCAACGTCAACCGGGTCTATACGTCTGCGTTCGTCCTCACCGGCACGCTCGCGGCGCTCGGAGGTATTTTCATGGCGGCCCGGCTGGCCTCGGCCAGTCAGAGTGCCGGCACCGGCGACGTCAATCTCAACGCCATCGCCGCAGCCGTCATCGGCGGTACAAGCCTGTTCGGTGGTCGAGGATCAGCGTATTCAGCGCTGCTGGGAATCCTCGTGATCCAATCCATCTCGAATGGATTGACATTGCTGAATCTGTCGTCGGCCCCGCGGTTCATGATCACCGGTGCTGTCCTTGCCCTGGCGGTACTCATCGATTCATTGGCGCGCCGATCCCGCGTCTCGCACGGACAGGCATGAGGAACATCCTCCGGAGATGTGAGTAGGGCCAATTGCGGCCCGACTTGCATGTCGCGCACACATCCCTCCGGCATGTGCGGAGTCACTCGGTGAAGGGGGACTCCTGGATGGCGGACAGCGTGTGCACGAGCGGTTTCGTCGCTCCGTACAGGCTGTCGTAGACGCCGAACAGGTCGTCGTAAAGTGCCCGGGTGCGGGGGTTCGGTTCGATGAGCTGACCGACGGTCGCCCAGTCGGTCTCCGGTGGAACCAGGCCGGTTCCGATCGCGGCGAGCAGTGCGTCGCCGTAGCTCGCGCCCACGGTTTGGGTCGGTACCACCTGGGGTCGGCCGACGACGTCGCTCACGATCTGAGTCCACAAGCCACCCTGCGTTCCACCGCCGACAGCCACGAGCCGTTCGATCGGGGTCTGCTCGCTGTCGAGAAACTCGATGATCTGCCGGATGCCGTAGGCGATGCCCTCGTATGCGGCACGGAAGAGGTGGCCCCGCCCGTGCCGCAGACTGAGTCCGGCGACGACGCCACGCGCTCTCGGGTCGAAGATCGGCGTGCGCTCACCAGCGAAGTACGGCAGGAGTACCAGGCCGTCGGATCCAGGCGGCACGGCCGCCGCCTCGGCGATGAGCTGTTCGAACGGCACGTCCCCGGTCAACTGCTGAACCCATGACGTGAGCGACCCCGAGGTCGACATTCCCGCGGCGAGCGTGAACTGCCCCGGCTCGATGCCAGAGGTTGTCCATAGCAGCGGGTGAGTTTGGAGGGTAGGAAGAACCTGGACGAAGAACATCGTCGAGCCGTACATCAGCATCACGTCCCCGGGGCGCCGCACCCCGGCGCTGAAAGCCTCACTCCAGGCGTCGACGGTACCCGCGCAGACGGGAGTTCCGGCGGGCAGACCCGTCTCCTGTGCGGCCGCTGACGTTATTGCGCCCACAACCTCATGTGGCCAAACGATCTGCGGCATCTCGAGATGCCCGACGATATCGCCGATCCAGTCCTGCGCCCAATCCTGCCCGCGCAGGTCGTACAGCGGGTCACTCTGGCTGGCCGTATGGTGGTCGAGCACGTAGGCCCCGGTCAGTTTTGCGACGGCATATGAGCTGGAGTTGTACCACCGGGTGGCCCGTCGCCACACGTCGGGCTCGTTCCGCGCCATCCACAGCATTTTCGGTCCCACTGCTTGCGTCGACAGAGCTTTACCGCAACGCTGCAGCACTTGGTCGGCACCGAGTCGGTCAGTGAGTTCAGTTATCTCGGCCGTAGCCCGCATGTCGATTCCGTAGAGAATCGCCGACCGGACCGGGCGCAAATCCTGGTCACACAGCAGCAGGCACGGACCGACGCCACTGACGCATATGCCGGCTAGACGATGCTCTGCGATATGGGGAACGAGTTCCCGGCATACCTCGACCAGATCGCCCCACCAGATGGTCTCTGCATCTACCTCTGCCCAGCCCGGCCGAGGAAGGCTCATGCCGTGTTTTCGGACCGCCGTCGCGAGGATCGTGCCGTCGCTGGTTGTCAGCACCCCCTTGGTGCTGCCCGTACCCATGTCGACACCAAGCAGCAGATCCGACAACCCAGTCACCCGCACTTCCACATCATTCCCGCGCGTTCGGCATCAGCGTAATAGAGTCGGGCGGCGGATACCGGACCGTTGCCGTCGTCCAGCTCTGTTTTGCTTGCGGTCCGTCGCGGCCGCCGCCACCTCGGGCAGCACCCCAACGGGGCAGCCCCCGAATGGTCGCACGGTCGAGCAGTTCGACGTTGCCATCGGGCACTGTGATGCCGATGGCCGATGACAGGCGGCGGATGCTAGCCAGTCAATCTGGTTATCTCGACGGTGCGCCGGGCAGCCATCGTCGTGCGCGGTCGTATACAGAATTCTTGCGCCT
>NZ_JBFANH010000044.1:0-49383 GCF_040674755.1 Nocardia sp. NPDC049737
AGTGGCCTGTGGATTGCCCGGGAAAGCGACGACGTGATCATGTACGGAGCCGACTCCGAATGGCATGCCGATCACATCATCGCCCACGAGATCGGACTCGCCGCCGCTCTCGCCGAAAACCTGGGGCGGTTGGTGAGGTGAACCCGGACGTGCGGTATGCGGGGTTCACTCGCAGTGGCACGGGGTCCTCCTGTGAGTCTGTCACCAGGGCACTGTTCCAGCGTCGGAAAAGAATCCGCCGGTCGGTCCGTCGTCGGGCAAGGTGGCGAGGTGAATCGCGATCGCCGCGCCCTGTTGGGGGGTTCGGACGCCGCGGAAGCCGTTGAGGTCGGTGGCGGTGAAACCGGGGCAGCCGGCGTTGATCAGGATGTTGGTGTCGCCCAGTTCCTTGACGTATTGGACGGTGACTGCGTTCAGGAATGTCTTCGATGCCGCGTACGCAGCGGAAATCGGGCCCGTGTCGGTGCCGGGGGTGGTCTGCAGCGTGAGAGAGCCGACGCTGCTGGACATGTTCACGATCCTCGGTGCTGCCGAACCGCGCAACATGGGCAGCATCGCGTTGGTGACACGGATGACCCCGATCACGTTGGTTTCCACGGCAGCTCGCACGGTCGCGGCATCGACCAAGGTGGGTTCCTGTGGCATGCCGCCGGTGATCGCGGCGTTGTTGACCAGGACGTCGAGCCCTCCGGCGCGGTCGGCGATCAGATCGGCCGCGGCGGCCACGCTCGCGTCGTCGGTCACATCGAGCGGAACGCCGAATGCATCGGTTCCAGCCGCGCGTAATTTCTCCACCGCCGTGTCGCGGCGTTGTCCATCGCGCGCGCCCACACCGATTCGCCAGCCGAGGGCGCCTAGACCCGCCGCGATCTCGTATCCGATTCCCTTGTTCGCACCGGTCACCAGCGCGATTGTCTGTTCACTCATACCGTCGATCCTGGTTCGGTCTCGGGTGGTGCGTCCAACACCAGCTGGGTGGCCGCTCATACCGCACGGGTATTGGTGGCGGTGAGCGCCGGATACGATGACATGGTGGAGACGCGGGAGTTGCGATACTTCGTCGCCGTCGCGGAGGAGTTGCATTTCGGGCGAGCGGCACAGCGACTCGCCATGGCGCAACCACCGCTATCACGGGCGATCCAACAGCTCGAGCGGCGGCTTGGCGTGGTTCTGCTGCACCGCACCACTCGCTCAATCGCCCTGACCGAGGCCGGGTCGGTGCTTTTGCGGGAGGCCCGCGCCGCGCTCGACGCGGTCGAAGCCGCGGAGCGGCGCACCCGCCGCGCCGCCGATCGGCCCGGTGTGGTGCTGGCCACGAAGGCCGGAGCGTCCAGCGAACTGCTATCGAAGCTGCTGGACGCCTACGCTGCCGAACCGGGCGCTGTCACCGTCGAGGTGATGCTGTGCGGGCCCGGCGAGCAGGAGGGACTGCTGCGCGACGGCCGTGCCGACGTCGCCCTGCTCCACCGGCCCTTCGACACGACCGCCGGATTCGACACCGAGGATCTGCACACCGAACAGCAGGTCTTGGTCCTGCCCGCGGGCCACCCCCTCGCCTACCGGCCCCACATGTCGTTAGCCGAGGTCTCCGCCCTGACGGATCTGCCCCTGCCGCGCTGGCCCCGACGGGACGGGAGCTATCCCGACGGCCCTGGCCCGCAGGTTCGCAACCACACCCAACTGGCCCAACTGATCGCGCTCGGACGAACCTGCGCAATCATGCCCGAGTCGGTCCGAACCCAGCTACGCGACGATCACGCGATCGTGCCGGTGCCGGACGCACCAGCGGTCACGACCGTCATCGCCTGGCCACCACACAGCAGATCCAAAGCCGTCGCCGACCTCGTCCGCACCGCGATACGTCTCTAGCCGACACCACTGCGACACCGTGGTTCCTCGGCCGCCTTGTGCCGATTTGTGATCGGGCGGGCGAAGGAACACCGGTTCGCAGGCATACAGTTCAACGCGGTGGCAGAGCGCAACCACCGGGCGGTTGACCTCTACCAGCGTCTGGGGTTCGAGATCACGGGAACCGTGCCTGATGCGTTTCGCCACCCCACGCTGGGGAGAGTCGGCCCGCACGTCATGTACTGCGAGTTCTAGGCATCGGCAGCGGATAAGGCCGGTATCGTCCCGGACCGATTCTATCGGTGGTCAACACACCCTCGTAACCGCATACCGCGCTGACCGAACCGGCCAGCATGGGCGCGGCCGACAGCGAAACCGACTGCGCCCCAACACATCCTCTTCCGCCGAGTTCAAGGGGGCAACTGACGCACAGAACGTCTTTCTATGCCGCTGATCGTGTGTCGGGCTCGCCGGTCATATCTTTGTGTCCGGGGTAGGCGACGTGCCTGCGCGTTCCAACAGCTCGGCGGTCGCCTCCCACAGGCGCCGCTCCCGGCCGCGGTCGTGGGCCACTGGCTGAACCTCGGTCAGCTTGGTCTTCACGACGAACGCGCCGTCACGCAGGTGTGCCCACCGCTTGTCGAGGGCCATCGCGGCCAGCAGCGGCCCCGAGCGCTGCGGCGTCGAGACCCCGGGAATCCGCCCCAGGGCGCGGCTCATCGCCTGGAACGCCGCGGGGGCGCCGCGACCCAGCGCGGTGCCGGGCATCCAGCCCGGCTCGAACACGGACACGTTGATCCCCGGGCCGGCCTGACGCTGCAACTCGTGGGCGTAATAGAGGATCGCGAGCTTGGCGTTGGAGTAGGCGATGCCGGAGGCCTCCATGCCCGGGGTTCGCTCACCACCGGCCGGGCGGGCGAGCTCGACGGGGTCGGTCCACTCGGCCTCGGCCACGTGTAGCAGCTTGCGCCAGAAGTTGGCGTGGTAGGTGTTCGAGCCGACCAGCACGACCCGCGCCGGGGCGGTGAACGAGATGAGTAGGTCGCCGATGAGCTGTGCGTGGGCGAGGTGGTTGACGGCGAAAGTCAGCTCGTAGCCGTCGGCCGAGACCCGCCGGGTGTCGGCCGACATGGTGCCGGCGTTGGCAACCAGCGCGCGCAGCGGACGGACGGCGCCGTGGGCGAGGAGGCCGTGAGCGGTAGCCGCGGCGGCACGGACCTCCGCCAGGCTCGCCAGGTCGCAGCCGATCTCGTGGACGCGCGCCCCAAGGGCACGAGCCTCGTCGGCGACCGCGGTCAGGTCACGCCCGGCGCGGCCGACGAGCAGCAGGTCGGGTCGCTGCCCGTCCGGGCGGTCGGCCATGGCCAGCACGGCGTGGCGGCCCAGGTTGCGCGTGGGGCCGGTGATGAGGACGGTTCCGGGTTCGGTCATGGCTCCAGCCTGCGAGCGCGAGCGGGTGGCAGCCAGTCGTCCGGTTTTCGTAGGACCGTCAGGACCAGGACAACCGGTGCAGACTCGTCCAGAATGGACCGCGTGGAAGCGTGGGAGTTCGGCCGGACGGTGCGTCGCTGGCGCGACCGGGTGGCACCCGAGGCCGTCGGTGTCTCGGCAGGCCGGCGGCGCCGGGCCAACGGGTTGCGCCGCGAAGAACTGGCCGCGCTCGCCGGCATCTCGGCCGACTACCTGACCCGCCTCGAGCAGGGACGCGCGACCGCGCCGTCGACGCAGGTCGTGGAGTCGCTGGCCCGCGCGCTGCGCCTGGCCGACACCGAACGTGACCTGCTATACCGGCTGGCCGGGTACGCCGCGCCCGGCCCGGACGTCGTGCCGTCGCGGGTCACCCCCAGTGTGCAGCGGCTGCTCGACCGGCTGTCGCACACGCCGGTGGTGGTCTACGACGCCACTTGGACGCTCGTGCTTGCCAATGCGCCGTACCACGCGCTCATGGGCGACACGACCACCTGGCGCGGGCTGGAACGCAACGCCGTCTGGCGCAACCTCACCCGGCTGCCCTCGCGGGTCGTGCACACCCCGCGCGAACAGGCCGAACACGAAGCCCGGCTCGTGGCCGACCTGCGCCTGACCGCGTCGCGCTACCCCGCCGACCGCGCGCTGCGGCGCCTGGTCGCCGACCTGGCCGGCGGTAGCGCGCGGTTCGCCGAACTCTGGGAAGTCGAAGCCCCGCCGTCCCTGGCCGCCCCATCCCGGCGCAAGACCATCGACCACCCGGCGGTCGGCCGGATCACCCTCGACTGCGACACACTGCTCGTTGCCTTGGACGACCTGCGTATCAGCGTCTACACCGCCGAGCCCGGCACCGAGGACGCCGACCGCCTGGCGCTCGCCGCCGTCCTCGGCACCCAGTCGCTACAGCTCTGAGCGCAAATGTTCGGAAGTGTCGGGTGAGACGCCGTCGGGCGTCCGGCCGGGTTTCTACCCAACATCCGCTCATAGCCGCATACCGCGACGACCGAACCGCCCAGCGTGCGGTGCCAGAGAAAACGACTGAGCCCCCACCCCGACACCGGATGGGGGCTCAGCAGAGTCTCTACCAGCAGCAGCGATACACGCGCCGCCCTACTTCTTCACAGAAGCTGAAACGCTATACGTTGAAACGGAACTCGACTACGTCGCCGTCGGTCATGACGTAGTCCTTACCTTCCATGCGGACCCTGCCTGCGGCCTTGGCGGCGGCCATGGAGCCGGCGGCGATGAGGTCGTCGTAGGCGACTACTTCGGCCTTGATGAAGCCTCGTTCGAAGTCGGTGTGGATTACGCCGGCGGCCTTGGGGGCGGTGTCGCCTTGGTGGATTGTCCAGGCGCGGGCCTCTTTTGGACCTGCGGTGAGGTAAGTCTGCAGGCCCAGGGTGTGGAAGCCGGTGCGGGCCAAGGCGTGCAGGCCGGGCTCGGATTGGCCGATGGATTCGAGCAGTTCCAGGGCGGATTCGTCGTCGAGTTCGAGGAGTTCGGCTTCCACTTTGGCATCGAGGAAGACCGAATCCGCCGGTGCGACAGCGGCTTTCAGTTCGGCGACCTTGGCCTCGTCGGTGAGCACGGACTCGTCGGCGTTGAACACGTAGAGGAACGGCTTGGTGGTGAGCAGCGAAAGTTCTTTCAGCAGTTCGCCATCCAGTTGGGTGCGGGCGGAGAAGAGGGTTTTGCCGCTGTCGAGAACTTCCTGGGCGGCCTTGGCCGCGTCGAGCAGCGGCTTGCGGTCCTTTTTGACCTTGGCTTCCTTCTCCAGCCGCGGGATCGCCTTTTCCAGCGTCTGCATATCGGCGATGATCAGCTCGGTTTCGATCACCTCGATATCGGCGAGCGGATCGACGCGCCCGTCGACGTGCACCACATCATGGTCGGCGAAGACTCGCACCACCTGGCAGATGGCATCGGCTTCACGGATGTTGGCAAGGAATTTGTTGCCGAGTCCGGCGCCCTCGGAAGCGCCCTTCACGATGCCCGCGATGTCGACGAACGACACCGTGGCGGGCAGGATGCGCTGGGAGCCGAAGATCTCGGCCAGCTTGTCCAGTCGCGGGTCGGGCAGCGCAACCACCCCGACGTTCGGCTCGATGGTCGCGAACGGATAGTTCGCGGCAAGCACGTCGTTCTTGGTCAGCGCATTGAACAGCGTCGACTTTCCGACGTTGGGCAGGCCGACGATTCCGAGGGTGAGACTCACGAGAGAGAGAGTCTACGCGGCAAGAAGTAGAGCTTCGGCAGCGGCCGAGCGAGCCGCCCACATTGCCGTAGCGCATCCGTAGCATGACCGTAGGCATTGCCGATATGGTGGGTACATGGGCATACCCGCCGAGCTGCCTGAGATCCCGCAGCGTGAACTCCGCAACGAGGCCAGCCGAATTCTGCGCGAGGTCCGAGCCGGACAGTCGTACACCGTCACCGTCGATGGCGCGGCGGTTGCCGATCTGGTGCCGCACCGCCCCGCGCGGCGGCGTACGGCGGTGCCTCGTGACGAGACGATCGCCGCGTTCGCAGGGCTGTCGGGCAGCGACGACCAAGACTTCGTCGATGACTCGTTGTACGACCCCTATGACCGCGCCTACCGCCGTGGGGAATTCGCGCCCGGAAGCGATTCATGACTGCCGTCCGCGAGCGAGGCTTGGTCGATACCAATGTCTTGATCCTCATCGACGCCGTCGACCCGGACGAACTGCCTGCCGAAATTGTCATCAGCTCGATCACAATGGCCGAACTCGCCGCAGGGCCGCACTTCACGACCGACCCCGGCGAGCGCGCCCGCCGAATCGAACGAGTCCAAAACGCAGAGGCATTGTTCGAGCCGCTGCCGTTCGATACGCGCGTAGCACGCCGTTATGGCCATGTCGTCGCGGCGGTGCTCGCAGCGGGGCGGAATCCGAAGCCGCGCCGGATCGATCTGATGATCGCCGCGATAGCGTCCGCGCATGGACTGGCGCTGTACACCGTCAACCCGGCGGACTTCGTAGGACTCGAGGATCTGGTGACGCTCTCGCCCGTGACGCACCCGGACGCACGCTGACTTCGTCAGGGAATCAGGACGACCTTGCCGAGGTTCGAGCGGTTCTCGATGACGGCGTGGGCCTCGGCGGCGTCTGCCAAGGGGAATTCCGCGTGGACGACCGGGCGCAGGAGGCCGGAGGCGAAGTATTGCCAGAGTTCTTGGCGCCAATGTTCGTAGCGATCCGGGGAGTTGCGGGCGATGCGGGCCATTTGGAAGCCGATGACCGATTTCGCGCCGACTAGCAGGTCGTAGGCCTGGATGGTGCCGCCGCCGGAGCTGTAGGCGACGAGTCGGCCGCCTGGGGCCACTGCCGCGATTGCCGGGGTGAGAAGGTCGCCCCCGACAGCGTCGAGGACGTAATCGACGGGTTCGCCCCATGATTCCTGGTCGTACGCGACGACTTCGTCGGCGCCGAGGCCGCGCAGGAAGTCGGTCTTGGCGAGGTCGGAGACCGCCGCCACCACTCGTGCGGCCCCGCGCACCCGCGCGAGCTGCAGGGCGAGATGCCCGACACCACTGGCGGCGGCCGTGATCAGGGCGGACTCCTCCGGCTTGGCATTCGCGGCATCGAGCGCACCGAGTGCGACCAAACCGCTGCGGACCAGCGCGACCGCGTCGACGGCCGAGGCGCCGTCGGGAACCGGCGATGCCATCGCGGCGGATAGCAGCGCGTAGTCGGCATAGCCGTGGCCGAAGACCAGACCGGTGACGCGATAGCCGGGCATACATGTGGTCACGCCCTCACCAACAGCGACCACCTCGCCCGCGACCTCGCCGCCCAGCGCGATCGGCTCCCGCGGCTCACGCACCTTACGAACGACCGGCAGCGTCACACCAACCGCCTCGACCCGGACCAGCAGTTCCCCGGGGCCCGGCGTCGGCACATCGGCCGACACCACCTCGAGTACCTCCGGGCCACCGCTGTGCTGGTATTGCACCCGCCGCATCACACCTCCAAAAATCCTTAGGAGAGGTAAAGGTAGCCCGGCGCTGCGACAACCCTCATCCACTTACCGCGCCGAGTGCGAAATCTCACCGCCGCGGCCGCCGGGTGAGCGGCACTACGATCCGAGCCCACGTACGAGCGTCTGCGCCAGGTCCTCGGCAAGTTCGTCCGGGGCGGGGGTGGCATCCGGGCCCTCCTCGTAGAAGCGCAGAAAGGCCTGGTGGAAGCAGGTGCCGTCGAGGAGGGCTGCTGCGGTGTCGACGTCGACTTCGGGGTCGACTCGGCCGAGTTGCTGTTCGGCACGCAGGTAAGCGGCGATTCCGGCGATGGCGTGGCCGGGGCCCGCGCCGTGCCGACGCATCGAATCGCGATGCGCCGCCATGCGTTTGGGTTGTGCGAGTAGTCCGCCGAGCAGGGGTAGGGACTGCTGATAGAAGGCCAGGGCGGCGCGGGCGAGTGCGGCGAGATTGGCTTCGACCGTGGCGGATCCTGGTTCGGGTCGGGTCGCGGCGGGGCCGGGCATACGGTGTTGGAGGACGTTCAGAATCAGGTCCTCTTTATCGCTGAAGTGCTTGTAGAGCGCGGCTTCGGAGTAGCCCGCCGCCTTGGCGATCTCCTTGGTCGTGGCCTCCACCACGCCGCGGTTGCGCATGATCTGCGCCGCGGCGTCGAGGATCTGGTCGCGCGTGCCCATGCGGCCTCCCGGTTGACAGGTTAGTAAGTACTCACCCATCCTAGGTTAGTAAATACTCACCAACCTGAAGGGCTCAACATGCGACTCACGATCTTCGGAGCTACCGGACGCACCGGCGGACATCTCGTGCGACAGGCACTCACGGCCGGCCACGAGGTGACCGCTGTCGTCCGCGGCCAGCACGCCATGACAGATCATCCACAACTGCGCGCGATCACGGCCGACATCATGAATCCCGACGACATCGCTATGGCCGTCCGGGGCGCCGACGCGGTGCTCGACACCATCGGATCACGGGACAAAGGCCCGACGACGGTCGCCACCGACGCAACACTCGCCATCACCAAGGCCATGGCATCGGTGGGTGCACGGCGGCTGATCCTGATCAGTAATAGCGCGAGAATCGCTGGACCGGGCGACGATTGGTTCACCCGCTTCGTAGTGAAGCCGCTCATTCTGCGTCCGCTGCTGCGGCACAGCCTCGACGATATGGCCGCGGCCGAACAGGCGGCGCGCGATACCGAACTGGATTGGACGATCGTGCGAGCACCGCAGCTCAATGACCATCCAGCGAAGGGTTCCTACAAAACCGCGGTCGACCGCAACGTGACATTCGGCATCCGGGTCAGCCGCGAGGACCTGGCCGCGTGCCTGCTCGAGCTGGCGGCGGACCCGCAGTCGATCCACCACCACATCAACGTTGCCGGCTGACTCACCTCGCGCTAGCCGACCGGCGGCGTAGCGTTGGCCGGTATGGAGCCGACCACCGAAGTGGTGACGGCGCGTCCGGCACCTGCGCTCGCGGCGTACATCGATGGGTACGTCGGGTATCGACTGAGCGGGTTTGCGTCCGGGTTGCATCGGGGACTGCCGTCTCGGCATATGACGTTCATCGTGTCGATCGGGCCGAGTATCGACGTTGTGGCGCAGACGGATTCGCTGCAGTCGCCGCAGGACTACCGGTGCGTGCTGAGCGGGTTGCAGGCCAGTTCGGCGGTTATTTCGCACAATGGCTATCAGGAGGGGATCGGGATCGAGTTGACGCCGCTCGGGAGCCGAGCCCTGTTCGGGATGCCCGCGAGTGCGCTGTGGAACACCTCGGTGGAATGCGCCGAGGTGGCGGGACCGGTCGGGCGGCAGCTGTGGGAGCAATTGCAGGAGTTGCCGTCCTGGCCGGAGCGGTTCGCCGCCTGTGATCGGGTTTTGACCGCGCTGGCCTGTCACGATCGCCTGGTGACACCCGAATTGACTTGGGCTTGGCGCACTTTGGTCCAATCCGACGGTGCGGCCCAGATCGGCCCGCTCGCCGAGGAAATCGGTTGGAGCCGCCAGCATCTGGCGCGACGCTTCGGTGCGGAGTTCGGGCTCAGCCCGAAGCTCGCCGCTCGGATCGCCCGCTTCGAACGCGCGAGGCGGATGATCGGGCACACACCGTCCTATGTGACGATCGCGCAGGTGGCCGCGACCTGCGGATATTACGATCAGGCCCACCTCAACCGCGACTTCGCGGAGCTGGCCGGTTGCAGCCCCACCGCATGGCTCGCGGAGGAGATTCCATCCGTCCAAGACCCGGAGGGGTCCCGCACGTGAGGCTGGATCCATGACAACACCAACAGGTTCAGCACAGACAACAACCCGCACCGCCGTATGGCCGTGCCTCAATTTCACCGACGCTCGTGCGGCAGTGGCCTTCCTGACCAGTGCATTCGGCTTCGAAGAAGTCGCGCTGTTCGCCAGGGAGGACGATGCGTCGTTCATCGAGCACGGCCAACTGCGCTGGCCGCTCGGCGGCGGAATCATGTTCAGTTCCATCGGCAAGGGCGATAACCCGTTCTGTGAACGGGGACCGGGCACCGACTCGATCTACCTCGTCTGCGAGGAACCCGATGCCCTGCACGATCGTGCGGTCGCCGCGGGCGCGGAGGTGGTGCGCGGTCTGCGCGATGAGGACTACGGTTCGCGCGGCTTCACCGTCCGTGATCCGGAGGGCAACCTCTGGAGCTTCGGCACCTACTGGGGCGAGTAAGAACGACGGCCGCCGTCGGCGCGGCCGTCAACGCCCGCCGAGACCCGATGCCGCGATGCCGCGCACGAACGCCCGTTGCGCGATCGCGTAGACGACCACCAGTGGCAGCAGAATGACCACGGCCGCGGCCATCAGAATCGGCCATTGCGTATGGTATTGGCCTTGCAGCCGGACCAGACCTAATGTGGCGGTGGCGATGTCATTGCGCTGGATCATGATCAGCGGCCACAGAAAGTCGTTCCAAACGGTGATCCAGGTCAGCACACCGAGGACCATGAGCCCAGGACGGGTGTGCGGCAACAAGACTCGCCAGAACACCTGCCAGGTCGTGCACCCGTCGACGATCGCCGCTTCCTCGAGCTCGGCAGGCAACGTTCGGAAGAACTGGCGCATCAGATAGGTGCCGAATGCGCTGCCGAACAGGCCGGGAACAATCATTGCCCACGGCGTGTCCACCCAGCCGAAGGCACGCATGATCAGGAATTGCGGGATTACCGTAACCGTCAAAGGCACCATAAGCGTGCCGAGGTAGGCGAGAAAAAGTACGTCGCGACCACGAAATCGCAAGCGCGCGAATGCATATCCAGCCAGCGAGCAGAAGAATACCTGCCCGGCCGTGACACATAACGCATAGCACGCGGTATTGAGCAGCATCCGCCCGAGCGGTAGTAGGTCGAAGACCTTCCCGTAGTTGGACCACTGCGGACGCGCGGGAATCAGTGTCGGCTCGGTGATTTCGCCATCGCGCTTCAACGAACCCGACAATGCCCACAGGATCGGAAACAACGCACACCAGGCGACACCAACGAGCGCCACGTAAATCAGGATGCCGCGCACCGTCCGGCGCAGAATGGCCCGCTCCACCCGGCTGGTACTGCGCGCCCGCACAACGATCCGCACCGGAAGCGACCGAACCACCTCGTGCGCATTCACAACTCGACCTCCGACCGGCGCGCGAACCGCAGTTGTAAGAGCGTCAGCACCAGCAGGATCGCGAAGATCACCCAGGCCAGCGCTGCCGCATAGCCGATCTCGTAGAATCCGAAGGCGTTCTGGAACAACATGATTCCGAGCAGGTATGTCCCGGTCTCCGGCCCGCCATTACCGCCGGTCAAAGCATAGGCCTGATCGAAGGCCTGCACCGAGTTGATGATGGTGATGACGAAAACAAAAGACAGCGGCCCACGAATCAACGGCAGTGTCACCGACCAGAACCGCCGCAGCGCCCCCGCGCCGTCGATTCGCGCTGCCTCGTACAGCGTCGCGGGCACGCCCTGCATAGCCGCCAGCAGGATGACCGTTGCGAAAGGCACGCTCTTCCATACGGTCACGATGCTCAGCGAAATCAGCGCCCAATCCGGGTCGGTGAGCCACGGAACCGGATCGAAGCCGACCCAGCCGAGCATAATGTTGAGCAGACCGTCATCGGTGGTGAAGATGAAGCGCCACACCACGGCCATGGCCACGGTCGAGGCGACCAGCGGCAGGAACGCGATGGTTCGAAAGATGCCGATACCGGCCAGCTTTCGATTGAGCACCGCCGCTACCGCGAGCCCGATCACCACCGTCGGCACCAGTGTCAACACGGTGAACACCGCGGTATTGCGTAATGCGATGAGGAACAACGGATCCGATGCGAACAACCGCCGATAGTTCGCAATCCCCACGAACCGTGGTGCACTGAACAAGTCCCACGAGTGCAGACTCAGATACAGCGATACCGCGAGCGGAACCAGCAAGAACACCAGCACCGCAGCTAGATTCGGTGCCACGAACATCCAGCCCGCCCGCTCACGCCGCCGCGCCAGCCGCGCTCGAATCAGTTTCATGAGGGTTCCAGAAGGGTATTGATATCGGCAGTCAGGGACGCACTCTCGGACTCCGCGGTGGCAGCTCCGCGTAGCACCCGATTGCCACCGCGTTCGAGCAGCGCGGAAACCTTGCCCCAAACCGGGGTAACCGGCAGCGGTCGCGAATTCTCCGGCCCCTCCGTGAGCACTTGAAGATTGCGTATCTCGCGATGCGCATTCGCGAATCCAGCAGAGCCCATTGCGGATTTCAACACCGGCACGAACAGACCGGAGGAGGCGATAATCGCTTGCCCCACCGGCCCGGTCGCGAATTTGACGAATTCCCAAGCTTGTTCGATGCGCGGACTATCGGCGGCGATCGACAACCCGGTACTCCCCACATCGGTAATCGCCCCAGGCCCGCCATGCGGGCCAGCCGGCAGCACCGTGACATCGATGGGCAAATCGTCCTGTCCGGCGAACTCGGAATACAGCCAATGCCCACCCATCGCCATTGCCGCCCGTCCTCGACGGAACAGATCGGGAGCCGAAACCGACTGCTGATCGGCGACTTTCGGCGCGACCCGATGGCGAACCGCGAGATCAGCATAGAACTGGAACCCCTCGGCGAACCGCGGATCGCCGAGATTGGTCCTGGTCGGATCCACCGACGGCGAGAACCACTCCGCCCCATTGTTCATACCGAAACAGGCGGCCGAGAAGTACGGCACCCAGGCATCGGCGAAACCCCACTGCCGGTTCCGCTCGGATGACTCTCGCCGCGTGAGTGCCCTTGCAGCATCGAGGAATTCGGCGAAAGACCAGGCATCGCGCCACCGCGTCGGCGCGGTCACTCCGGCTTCGGCGAAAAGCTTCCGGTTGTAGTACAGAAACACCCCCGACCACTGTTCCGGCAGCGCATATTGCCCGCCGCCATAGGTGAAGGTGTCATAGAGCGCCGGATAACTGTCGGCACGCAGTGCGGCAGCGTATTCGGGCTCCCGACCGAGCAGCGTACGCAGATCCAGCAGCACCCCGCGCTCGGCGAGTCCGGCATAAAGCAACTCCCACGCCATCATGACGTCGGGACATTTGCCACCCGCGCAGTAGGTCAACATCTGCTGCAGCGGATCCGGCCCGGACATGATGGTGCGAATCCGGATCTCCGGATGCCGCTGCTGGAACTCGTCGATGATCTTCAGCCGAACCCGCGCCTCCTCCGGCCTCGCCTGGAAGAAGAAAGTCAGCGCGTCGTCATCGGATCCACAGCCGGTGCCGGCGAGCAGCGGCGCGGTCAGCATCGAGCCGAGCAGCGTGCGCCTGCGCAACGAGGCCCTCCTCCAGGCGGGTGTGGAGCTTGGCGGAATCGCATGGCAGCATACGTTCGGCAACACCGAGGTGATGGCCGACACACGAACAAAACTTAACGTTGTCCAAAGCCGATCGGAAACGAGCCCGATCGACATCACCAATCGGATACGTTGTCAGATGTTTGAGCAGGATCCTGCGCGTTTTTCAGGAGAGTAAGCGGATGGCGACAATCGAATATTTGCGGACGGATCCCGATCTGCCGCCCGTCGGGGTGGTCGATCACTCCACGATCACGCCACGGAAGAAGGCGATCTTCGGGGCGATCGCAGTCGTCGGAGCGATAGCCTGGGCCGTCCTCGCCATCTCCCGCGGTGAGAACGTGAACGCGGTGTGGATCGTGATCGCGGCGGTCTGCACCTATGTGACCGCCTACCAGTTCTACGCCAGGCTGATCGAATACCGGATCACCAAGCCGCGCGACGATGTGGCCACGCCCGCCGAGGAATTGGAGAACGGCAAGGACTACATGCCGATGGATCGGCGGGTGCTCTTCGGGCATCACTTCGCCGCCATCGCGGGCGCCGGTCCACTGGTCGGACCGGTGCTGGCCGCGCAGATGGGTTATCTGCCGGGCACCATCTGGATCATCGTCGGCGTCGTCCTCGCCGGCGCGGTGCAGGACTACCTGGTGCTGTGGGCCTCGTCGAAGCGGCGTGGGCGCAGCCTCGGGCAGATGGCCCGTGACGAACTCGGTCCGATCGGCGGTGTCGCCGCGATCGTCGCGGTACTGGTGATCATGATGATCCTGCTCGCGGTGCTCGGCATCGTGGTCGTGCAGGCGTTGGCCGCGGTCAAGGGTCCGGACGGCGCGCTGCACGGCGGCAGCCCATGGGGTGTGTTCTCCATCGGCATGACCATCCCGATCGCCCTGTTCATGGGCCTGTACCTGCGCTTCGTGCGGCCGGGCCGGGTCGGCGAGGTATCGATCGTCGGCTTCGCGCTGCTGCTGTTCGTGATCATCTCCGGCCGTTGGGTTTCCGAGTCCGGTTGGGGCCGTGACCTGTTCACGCTGTCCGGCACAACGATCGCCTGGCTGCTGATCGTCTACGGTTTCATCGCCTCGGTACTGCCGGTGTGGCTACTGCTCGCACCGCGCGATTACCTGTCGACGTTCATGAAGATCGGCACCATCGGCCTGCTCGCGCTCGGCATCGTGTTCACCATGCCGGTGCTGAAAGCGCCCGCGGTGTCGCAGTTCGCGCACAACAGCAACGGTCCGTCCTTCGCGGGCAGCCTGTTCCCGTTCCTGTTCATCACCATCGCCTGTGGCGCGCTGTCCGGATTCCACGCCCTGGTCTCCTCCGGCACCACGCCCAAACTGCTGGAGAAGCAATCGCATGCGCGCATGATCGGCTACGGCGGCATGCTGATGGAGTCGTTCGTCGCGATCATGGCGATGATCACCGCGAGCATCATCGACCAGCACCTGTACTTCGCCATGAACGCGGGCGCGGGTCTCACCGGCGGAACCGCCGAGAAGGCCGCCGCCTACACCAATACCCTTGGTCTGAGCGGTGATCCGGTCACCGCGGGTGAGCTGACCCAGACGGCCAAGGATGTCGGAGAGACCAGCATCATCTCGCGCACCGGTGGCGCGCCGACGCTGGCGGTCGGCATGTCCCAGGTGATGTCCGGATTCCTCGGCGGCTCCGGGATGAAGGCGTTCTGGTACCACTTCGCGATCATGTTCGAGGCGCTGTTCATCCTCACCACCATCGACGCCGGTACCCGTGTCGCGCGCTTCATGCTCTCGGACTCACTCGGCAACCTTGGTGGCCCGGCGAAGAAGTTCAAGGATCCGTCGTGGCGGCCAGGCGCATGGGTGTGCTCGGCCATCGTGGTGGCGGCCTGGGGTTCGGTGCTGCTGATGGGTGTCACCGATCCGCTCGGCGGCATCTACACGCTCTATCCGCTGTTCGGCATCTCCAACCAGCTGCTGGCCGCGATCGCACTCACCGTCGTGCTGACCATTCTGATCAAGAAGGGCCTGGTGAAGTGGGCGTGGATTCCCGCGCTGCCGCTGATCTGGGATCTGATCGTGACGATGACGGCCTCTTGGCAGAAGATCTTCTCCGCCGATCCGAAGATCGGCTACTGGAAGCAGCACGATAACTACAGTGCCGCCCGTGATGCCGGAAAGTTGTTGGCACCGGCGAAGACTGCCGACGATATGGACAAGGTCGTGCGCAATACGTTCATCCAGGGCACGTTGTCGATCATCTTCGCGGTGTTGGTGCTGGTCGTCGCGGTGGTCGGTGTGGTGGTCTGCTTCCGTGCCTGGCGGGCGGGCGGCGGACCGAGCAGTGAAACGCCGGATGAACCGTCGAAGATCTTCGCACCGCGCGGCTTCATCGCCACCGCGGAAGAGAAGGCGGTGCAGAAGGAATGGGATGCCCTGATCGAATCGGGGCAGGTCCGAGCACCGGGCGCCGCACATACCAAGGGCACGACGGCGGAAACCCCAGCACATTGACCGCAGCAGCTCAGCCGAATGACGGCCGGTCACCTCGACCGGCCGTCATTCGGCGTCTGCGACTGGCCGCAAGTGCCTGTGCCACAAGGGGTCGCGCATTCGTTTCGTGGTTCAATGCGGTGCTGGGCGGGCAGGATTACCAGCGCTATGTGGACCATCTGCAGCGCAATCACCCCGGATGTGAAATTCCGTCCGAGCGGGAGTATTGGCGTCGACGGCATGCCGACGCGGATAGCAATCCACAGAATCGCTGCTGTTGAGCTCGCTATTCGGCGTGATCGCGCTCGAGACGTTGAGTCCGTCGCCCCGAGTGGGCCGAAACCGGCTCCCAGCGCAAGATGATTCGAGGCGCACCTCGGTGTAGAACGTGTCGGTCTACGCCATGCGCAACTGGACGTCGGACGTGCCGCCTTCGTGGTCCAACAGCCAGCGTTTCACCGGCAGCCCCCAGCGGAAGCCACCGAGCGCGCCGCCGATGCGCAGCACTCGGTGGCAGGGCACGAACAATGCCGCGGCATTGCGGGCGCAGGCATTGGCCGCGGCGCGGGTGGCGTCGGGACGGCCGGAGATGGCGGCGTATTCGGTGTAGGTGACCGGATCGCCCGCCGGGATCTTGCGCAGCACTTCCCATGCGTGCACCAGGAATTCACCGGATTGCTGGCGCACCTCGATCGCGTCGATCGCGGCCAGTTCGCCGCGGTGGTAGGCGGTGATCGCGCGGGTCACCTCGCCGAGGTCAGCACGCCTGCGAAGCTCGCTGGGCCGCAGACTCGGGTGGATCAACTGCCGCAAGTTCTCGGCGTCGGCGGTCCAGCCGGAGGCGAGTACGGCACCATCGACGTCGACCAGTGCGGTGAACGGCCCGATCGGGGTGTCGGATGTCGCGAAATCGGTTGTCACGATCGGGTCTTCACTTTCGTCGGGGATGCTTTCGGTGGTACTGCCTTGCGACCGGCGAGCGCGGCCTTCCACAGGTGCATGGATAGATATGAACGCCACGGCGCCCAGCGCGCGGTATCGGTGAGATCGACGCCGAGGAGGGTAGCGCCCTGGCGGACAACGAGATCGGTGTCGAGCAGGACGTCGGGATCGGCCAGCAGTCGCATGGTCACGTAATCGGCGGTCCACGGTCCGACACCCTCCAGAGCAAACAGGTCGCGGCGGAGGTCGGTGGCGGGGCGGCCCTGGTGCAGCACCAGATCGCCGGAGGCGAGAGCCGAGGCCACGCCGATAATCGAGCGAGTCCGCCGCGCCGGACCCGTCAATACCTCGGCTCCGCGGTCGGCGATCGAGGCCGGAGTCGGGAACAAGCGCGCGACCGGTCCGTCGACCGGTTCGCCGAGCGCCTCGACCAGACGAGCAGTGTGCGTCGCGGCGGCGGACACCGAAATCTGCTGACCGATCATGGTGCGCAGCAATAACTCCGGACCATCTAGGGAGCCGGGCACCCGGATGCCGGGAGTGAACGGTGGGCGGGCTCGGCTACGGCGAGCGGCCACACCGACATTGAAGGGATGGTCGGCCGGTGCCGCACCGACGTCCGGGAGATCTCGCCCGGATGTCTCGATAACGTCGGTGTCGGCGGGCACCACGCCGAGCGCCTCATCGATTCCTACCGGGTCCGCATCCAGGTCCAGCAGATGCCGCAAGCGTGCGACGGTCGGTGCGAGATCGCGCATATCGTGCAGCGACAGTTCGGCGCGCACGTGGTCACGCTGGAAACTCAGCCGCGTCGTCGCATATCCGTGTGGGGTGCGCAGGCTCCTGGTGTATGCGCGGTCCTCCCATAGCTCCATGCCCGCCACGACGTGTGAGGAGAGGAACCATTCGAGCCAGCCGCGGTCCAGCGGCTCGCGGAAAGGCAGCCGCAGCGTCAGCGAGCCGTTGGAGGCGGGCACCAAGTGGCTGTGGGAGCGCGTCACCCGCTGCGCCTCGGTGCGCATGGTCGTCGGACTGACCGCGAATACCTCGCGGACGGTGTCGTTGAACTGGCGAATACTGGCGAATCCGGCCGCGAAGGCGATATCGGACATCGGCATATTCGTGGTCTGGATCAGCAGCCGCGCGGTGTGCGCCCGATGCGCCCTGGCCAGCGCCAATGGACCGGCCCCCAGTTCGGTGGTCAGCACCCGAGTGAGCTGGCGCTGCGAATAGCCCAGCGTGGCGGCCAGTGCGGGCACGCCGCCGCGCTCGATGACGCCGTCGCCGATGAGTCGCATCGCCCGCGCGGCCAGATCTGCGCGGGTATTCCACAGCGGCGATCCGGGTGCGGCATCGGGCAGGCAGCGGCGGCAGGCCCGGTATCCGGCCTGCTGCGCGGCGGCGGCCGTCGGCAGGAACGTCACGTTGGTCGGTTTCGGCGTAATCGCCGGACATGAAGGGCGGCAATAGATTCCGGTAGTTCGCACGGCGGTGAAGAACTGGCCGTCGAATCGGGAGTCCCGGGTCGACACCGCCCGATAGCAGCGTTCGAAATCCAAAGCCGTGATCGTCACCCAATCCACAATTGCAGCAACCCGCACCGAACGCTAGCGGAAATCCGCCATTACCGCCACGGCGGGCTTGGACGAGCCAGCAGCCGCGGGGACCCGTAAACGTTTACTCAGGCGACGGTGGTGCGGAGTTGGGAACCCGCTCGCCCGCGTATGACGTGCAGGCGGCTCGGAATTCGCTGGCGCATCTCGTCGACGTGGCTGACCACGCCGACCACGCGCCCGCCCGCACGGAGTTCGTCCAGAACTCCCATGACCGCGTCGAGGGTGTCGGCATCGAGTCCGCCGAAACCCTCGTCGATGAAGATGGTGTCGAGCACCATGCCGCCGGATTCGGCTGCCACGGTATCGGCGAGGCCGAGAGCCAATGACAGCGCGGCCATGAATGATTCGCCGCCGGAAAGGGTCTTGGCGGGGCGGACGGCGCCGGTGTAGTCGTCGCGGATATCGAGGCCGAGGCCACCGCGACGGCCACGCGGGCCTGCCTTGTCGGAGTGCACGAATTCGTAGCGACCGCCCGACATTCGGCGCAGGCGAACCGAACCCGCCAATGCCACCTCTTCCAGCCGGGCGGCAAGTACATAGGAACGCAACGACATTCGGCGATTGTTCGCGCCTCGGCCCGCAACAACCTCGGCGAGCGTGGCAAGTTCCTCATGGGCGCGCTGCACCGGGGCGATCCGATCGACCGCGGCCCACAGCTGACCGCCCAAATCCTCCAGCAGGTTCACCCGTCGAGCGGTCTCCGCATGCGCGGCGACCGCGGCATTCAGCTGGGTCTGCGCGGCGGCCACGGCAGACTCCAACTCCTCGAGATCGCCGGGTTCGGTTGACGCCGCGGCCTGGATCTCCGGCTCGGCCAGGACTGCCTCGGCATGCGCACGAGCCCGATCGGCGGCGACCAGCTCCGCTTCGATCTGACTCTGCCGCTGGGCAGTTCGCGAGGCCGCGGTGACCACTCGCGCGTATGCCTTCAACAAGGCCACGTCATCGCGTGGCCGGGCGTCGGCTTCGACGACCGCCGAACCGGCGGCTTCCCGATGGTCGACACTCGCCTCGGCCGAATCGGCGACCGCACCAGCACCATCGGCGTCGATGACCGCATCACCACTGCCTGCGCCCTCAGGAGCGGTGCGCGGCGACGCATCCGGACCAGCCGCCTGACCGGGCGTCGCACCGCTCGCGACGGACTCCGCTGCCTGCTCGATAATGAAACCGGCTGCCAGAGCGAGGCTTTCAACTCGGTCAGCGATCATGGTGACCTGCTCGATTGCGGCCGACTCG
This sequence comes from Nocardia sp. NPDC049737, assembly GCF_040674755.1. Taxonomy (NCBI): domain Bacteria; kingdom Bacillati; phylum Actinomycetota; class Actinomycetes; order Mycobacteriales; family Nocardiaceae; genus Nocardia; species Nocardia sp. NPDC049737. The sequence goes on from NZ_JBFANH010000044.1 coordinate 19,426, forward strand.
TCGTTGCGGGCGTCGCGGAGGGCGGTAGCGTCGCCGATCAGGGTGTCGAGGCGGGTGCGGCGGCGGTCGATGGTTTCGTCGGCGCCTGCGGCAGTGCGCAGGCGGTCGGTGAGTTCGGTGAGGCGCGCGGTGGCGGCGGCGATGCGGGTGGTGACGATGCCGCGGCGGGTATCGGATTCGCGGAGTTCGTCGTGCAGGCGCGATTCGTCGGTGCGCAGGCGGGTCAGTTCGGCCGTGAGGCTGTCGGAGAGGGCGGCGAGTTCGGACACGTCTTCGTAGCGATCAGTGGCGGCGCGCAGGGCGGCGGCCAATTCGACGCGGTCGGCATCGCCACCGCGGGCGATGAGCGCGTCGATTTCGCGTTCCAGATCGGTGATTCGGGCCAGCACTCGGTCGCGTGCGTCCTCGGCCGCGCGCTCCGCGGCGGCCGCCGCGTCTTCGGCGTCCTTGGATACCGCGCTGGCCGCAGCGCGAGCCGGTGCGGGATGGTCGGCGGAGCCGCAGACCGTGCACGGCTCCCCGTCGGTCAACTGACCGGCGAGTTCGGCAGCCATCCCGGCCAGCCTGCGTTCGCGCAAGTCGAGTACGCGTTCCTTGGCGTCGAGGTGTGCGGCGCGGGTCGACTCCAATTCGATCCGTGCGTGGTCGAGAGTTGTTCTGCGACCGGCGAGTTCGACCGCCGCCAGTGCCGCGGTCTGCAGGCTTTCGCATTCGGCGGTCAGGGTGGGCAGTTTGGCTGCGGCCTCGGTGGTTTCGCGCAGCCGGGCCTCGATTGTGGCGATCGATTCGGGCAGCTGCTGACGTATCCGGGTCAGTTTGTCCACGCGGCCGGTGAGAGCGGTGTCCTCGTCGCGCAGCGTGGCCAGTTCGGAAGTAAGCCGGGTCGCGGTGGTCGCATCGGCGCTAACCTCGTCGAGCGCGCCCATCTGGGCGCTCCACCGTCGAATCGCCGCATCGACATCCGTGTCCGCGACGACAATCGGCGTACCGTCCGGGCCGGACTGGACCGTGATCAGCTCATTGCCGGCGACGTCCGAGCCAGCAGGATCGGCGAGCAGTAGGGCCAATCGTGCTGCGATGCGATGGGTTTCGTCCGATTTGCGCCTGGCGTGCATTACCGCGGCGCGCGCCTCAGCGATGGCCTCGGCGACCGGTGCGGCACGGCGGGCCGATTCGAGTTCGGCCTGCAGGTCAGCGCGGTGGCCGGCGGCGGCCGCGTATTCGTCGAGCCGCTCGCGGGCCGCGATCATGCGGCGACGCAGTTCGTGCAAGCGGCGTTGCTCCTCGGCACGAGACCTGATGCGCGCCGATTCCTGTTGGCACCGTTCGGCTTCCGCCGCAGTCATGGTGAGCGCAGCACGCGCGGTCGCGAGCAGATCTTGCGACCAGCCGACCGCTTCCAATGGCCCGACGGATTCGGCCGCCGTCTCCCCCGCTGCCACCGCGACCTGTGCGATCAACCGATCGATGCCCTGCTTGCGCGACTCCACGTCAGCTGCCGAGGCGCGACGTTTGTCGGCCAACCACTGTTCGGCACTACCGAAACGCTCTGTTTCGAAAAGCTTTTCGAGCAGCTTCTCGCGCTCCTCGTTCTCCGCACGCAGAAATCGCGCGAAATCACCCTGGGGCAGCAGCACGACTTGGAAGAACTGGTCCGCGCTCATGCCGAGCAGCCGGATGATTTCGTCGCCGATATCGGTCAGGCGAGCGAGGTTCGCGCCGCGCCCGTCCAACCATTCCAGCGTCGCGGCGGCATTCTCCTTGACCCAACCGCTTTTGGCTCGCTTGCTCGGCCGCTGGAATTCCGGCGTGCGCGTCAACCGCACTCGTCGGCCACCCAGCGTTGCCTCCAGCACGACCCGGGGCGGCGTCTGCTCGTCGGCATGATCGGAATGCAGCCGCTTACTCTCGCCGCGCGCGCCCGGCACGCTGCCGTACAACGCGAAGGCGATAGCATCCAGCACCGTCGTCTTTCCGGCCCCGGTCTGCCCGTGCAGCAGGAACAGCCCATCCGCTCCGAGCGTGTCGAAGTCGACAACCGTAGTTTCGGCGAACGGGCCGAATGCGGTCATCTCCAGCCGATGCAGCCTCATTCAGCGCCCCCGTCGAACGCGGTCGACGTCGCGGGCAGCACCAGTAAACGTCCTGGGTCGGCCTCGTCCTCGTGGAACCCATTCAGCGCGCGGACGCCTCGCGCAAGCCCGCTGCCGGAACCTACGCCCGAGGCAAAGCTGTTGCGATAACCAATGCCGCGAAGGGTTTTCGGCATGCGCGCCAGGGCTTCGCCGTAGCGATGTCCACTGGTGACCGGTCTGAGCGGGCCACACGTCAACCGAGGGCCGCTCACGCGGAGAGTTCCCCGGCCAGCGTGTCCAGTACCGCCACCGCCCGGTCCGGTTCGGCGACCGCCGCGGCGAGCGCACGTTCCAGCCAGGCCATTTCACCCGGTGTGGGTTCCCCGCGGACGTCAGTGAGGAAGCTCTGCGCTACTTCGGTATCGCGGCGGCCGTGCACGCGCTCACGGTAGCGCAATTCCGGGTTGCCCTCCGGGCGCGACCATTCCACGTGCACCGCATGCGGGAAGCGCTCGCGCAGTTTGCGCATCGCGTCGACGGGACGGGCGTAGTCGGTGAGCGTCGCCGAGACGTAGTGCTCCTCAGCGTCGGAATAGGCTGCATCACCGAGTAATTCGTCGAGGGTACCCGTGAGACGACTCAAACCCCGCACGAGCGGAAGATCGCGGCGCTGCACCGAATACAGGCCGGAAGCGTTCAGATCGACGAGCCATACCGCCTTCCGGTGCGAGGTCTCGGCGAACGAATAGGGCAGCGGGGAACCGGAATAGCGCACCGATTCCGAGAGCGTCTGCGGCGAATGCAGATGCCCGAGCGCCACATAGTCGATGCCGTCGAATGCCGACAGCGGCACCGTCTCCACGCCGCCGACCGAAATCGAACGCTCGGATCCGGTCGCCTCGCCACCGACAACGAAGGCGTGGGCCAGCACCACGGTGCGGGTGCCGGGACGCTCGGCGATATCGGCGCGGATCCGGCTCATCACCGCGTCCAGAATCTCCGCGTGCGAACGTGCTTGCGGTACACCGAGTTCGGCGCGGGTGATCTCCGGCTCCAGATACGGGATGCCGTAAAAGGCGATCGCACCGTGCTCGTCGGACAACAGCACCGGCTGATCGGCGGCGGCGACGGTAGTCCGCAGATGCAGCCCACCCGCCGCAGCGAAACTCGCACCCGCACCGAGACGTGTCGGCGAATCGTGATTGCCGGAGGTCGCGACGATCTGTGCCCCCGCCGCGCGGATGGCTTCGAATCCCTGGATACACACTGCGATCGCGTCGGCGCTCGGAATCGATCGGTCGTACACGTCCCCCGGCAGTACCACGACGTCAACGGATTCCGCCGACACCAATTCGGCAATGGCCGCGAGCCCGGCGGCCTGATCGACGAGCAGATCGACCCCATGGAATGTGCGCCCGATGTGCCAGTCCGAGGTGTGCAGCATCCGCATGTCGCGAAACCGTAGGCGATCGCACCGACAGAGTTCAATAATTCTGCCGCGCGGGCGCGGCGTGTTCGCGGCCCCTGGTGTCTCGCGTCCGACCCTTTCGAGCGACCTGCAAGCAGTCGCTAGCGAAGGCCGTCGAGACTCGCGACTGCGTCGCATGCGCTTCGACGACTCGGCTCTGTTGAATGGCCGCGCCTTCGGCGCGGACGCGAGACGGGCCGCGAACTCCTCGCTCGTAAGACTCGCTCCGTCGTGGTCAACTGAGCAGGAACCCGACCTCGCAATAGAGCACGCAATCGGTGTTGCTGCGTTCCGTCGATGACCGACCGATCAGTTCGAAACCGCGGCTCGTGGCCTTTCGTCGATGCGCTGCTGCCCGATTGCTCACGGGTTTCGAACTTGTCGGAGTCATGCGGCACTATCGGCACTATGACCGCACCGATGCTCGTCGCACTGATGCTGGTGTTCGCCGCGGGGGTAGGGCTGGGCTGGCTCGGACATGCCGCGCGCGCCGGGCAGCGCGCGACGGCCGCGGAGGCGAGACTGGCCGCCACCACCGATAACGAGCGGCTACTGCGGCAATCGCTCACCGCGGCGAATGAGGATGCGGCACGCCGACATTCGCATGCCATCGGCGCGATGGTAGATCCGCTGCGCGAGGCCGTCGGCGCGCTGAACCAGCACATTCAGCAGGTCGAACATCATCGAATCAATGCCTATTCGAGTCTGCGTGAACAGGTCGCGGGGATGCAGCGCACGTCACATCAACTCACAAGCCAGACCGGTCAGCTGGTGGCCGCGCTGCGCGCGCCGCAGGTGCGTGGGCGCTGGGGTGAGATTCAGTTGGAGCGGGTGGTGGAGCTGGCGGGCATGACCAGGCACTGCGATTTCGACACCCAGGTGAGCCGGGCCGCGCGCAGCGACGGCGCGACCGAACGCACCGGCATGGTGCGGCCGGACCTCGTGGTCAATCTCGCGGGCGGCAGGCAGATCGTGGTGGACGCCAAGGTACCGTTCACCGCCTATCTCGACGCCACCATGACCGACGACCCGGACGAGCGCGCCGAACTACTCGGCCGCCATGCCAAACATCTGCGTGCCCATATCGATCAGCTGGCGGATAAGGCCTATTGGCTGGCCTTCGATCCCGCGCCGGAGTTCGTGGTGCTGTTCGTACCGGGCGATCCGTTCCTCGATGCCGCACTGACCACCGATTCCGGCTTGCTCGAGTACGCGTTCGGCCGCAACGTGATCCTCGCTACTCCGACGACTTTGATCGCGTTGCTGCGTACGGTCGCCTTCGGATGGCGGCAGGAGGCGCTGTCCCGCGATATGGCAACTGTTCAGCAATTGGGTCGCGAGCTCTACAACCGGCTCGGCATGACCGGACGACATCTGGACCGCCTCGGCGCGCAACTCGGTAAGGCCGTAGACGCTTTCAACTACACCGTCGCCTCGGTGGAGTCGCGGGTGATGGTCACCGCGCGCAAACTGCACGATCTTGAAATAGCCGAACAGGAGGTGCCCGCAATCCATCGGGTGGATTCATTGCCGCGGGCGGTCGGCTTCGCCGACGCCGACGATTAGCCCTGCGACGGCCGTGCCGTAACGCCACCGAGCGCGGCGGCGGTTAGTGTCATGGTGTGGCTGCTTCCCAACGTGTCCGAACCCGGGTGCCCGCGCCGCATCGTTCGATCCTGCCCTCGGTGCCGGGTATTCCGGCCGGGGCGGCGGTTCTGATCGCGGTGGCGTGCGCGTTTTTGGGGTTCCTGATCGATGCCCACGGCGAGAATAACGAGCTGACCGGGACGTTCAACACGTTGTACGTCCTGGGCTGCGTCGCGGCTGTGCTCGCCGTTCGCTATCGCGGACTCTTCACGACGATGGTGCTGCCACCGCTGTTGCTGTTCGTCGCGGTGCCGCTGGCTTATCAGCAGCTGATCGGTCATGCCTCGACCGGCCTCAAGGACATCCTGCTGAATCTGGCGATCCCGCTGGTCAATCGCTTCCCGATCATGGCGCTGGCCACTGTGCTGGTGCTGGCCATCGCCGGTGGGCGGATCCTGCTACACAGGCGCGAGGAAGCCACGGGACGCGCCGACGAATCCCGTCGCGGCACCAGCTGGGGCCGCAGCAATGCTGCCAAACGCCCCAGGTCGGAGCGCGCCGACGGCGGTTCGCTCGCCAATGCCGCGCGCCGCCGCACCCGCCGTTCCCAGGTCGACACCTCCGACCTCGATACCGATCTGCATCTGCCGCGCCCGAGCCGGCGCGGGAGTTCGGAAGTAGCAGACACCCCACCGCGCGTCGGCAGCGCCGCAAAGAGCGCCCGGGGTGACGAGCGCCCGAGCCGCGAGCGCCGTTCGAGCACCCGCGCCGCGGCGAGCCGGGGCGCGGTCGAATCGCCCCGAGACGCACGACCGGCGGCAACCGCTCGGGGCGAAGGCGACACGACACGAGCCGCACGAGCAGCGGCAGCCCCTCGGGCCGAGGCCGATGCGAGCCGCGCCGCGCCGACAAGACGGCGCGGCGAGGTGCCGCCGCCCCATCCCCAGCCCAATGTGCGCTATCGCGAACGCGATTCGAGCCGGACCGAGCGACGGCGGCCGGAAAGCCTCTAACCGGAGGGTTTCTCATCCGCAGCTGCCTCCATGAGGCGTCGGATCTCGGCCCGAAACGATGGCTCACGACAGCCCGAATCCCGCTGGCACAGGCCGATAGTTCGAAGCGCACAGCCCCGGACAATGCGGATGCCAGTGCTGTGTGAAAGCCATTGGCACAGCTCAGCGGGACAAATCGCACGGCCCCAGTGCAGCACTGGATACGAACGTTGCGTGCAGGGTTGACAATCGTTGCAGCGCCCCGGTGATACAAGGGCACGCAGCTCTCGGGGCCAGCCCGAATGCCAGCACTATGTGGAATCGCTGGGACAGTTCAACGACGCGAAGTGCGCAATTCCCTGGGCAGTGCGAAGACAAGCGTCTCATTGGCCGTCGTGACCGGCTGCACATCCTCGAATCCATGCTCGGCGAGCAGATCCAGCACACCGCGCACCAGGATGTCGGGCACCGAAGCACCGGAGGTGACGCCGATCGTGCGCACCCCGTCCAGCCACGCCAGGTCCACCTCGCGGGCGAAGTCGACCAGGTAGGCAGCCTTGGCGCCCGCACCGAGTGCAACCTCGACCAGCCGCACCGAGTTGGACGAGTTACGCGAGCCGACCACGATCACCAGATCGCACTCGGGTGCCATCGCCTTCACCGCCACCTGGCGGTTCGAGGTGGCGTAGCAGATGTCATCGCTCGGCGGATCCTGCAGTGTCGGGAAACGCTGCCGCAGCCGCTGCACCGTCTCCATGGTCTCGTCGACGCTGAGCGTGGTCTGGGAGAGCCAGATCACCTTGGACTCGTCGCGCACGGTGACCCGGTCGACCGCATCCGGACCGTCGACGAGCTGCACGTGCTCGGGGGCCTCCCCGGCGGTGCCCTCGACCTCCTCGTGCCCCTCGTGACCGATCAGCAGAATGTCGTAGTCGTCGCGGGCGAAGCGCTTGGCCTCCTGATGCACCTTGGTCACCAGCGGGCAGGTCGCATCGATCGTGCGCAGATTGCGCGACGCCGCCGACTCGTGCACCGCGGGTGAGACACCGTGCGCGGAGAACACGACCAGCGCACCCTCGGGCACCTGGTCGGTCTCATCGACGAAGATCACACCCTGCTCACGCAGCGTATCCACCACGTGGCGGTTGTGCACGATCTCCTTGCGCACGTAGATCGGCGCGCCGTGCTTCTCGAGCGCCTTCTCCACCGTCTCGACCGCACGGTCAACACCCGCGCAGTAGCCGCGTGGTTCGGCTAGCAGCACGCGCTTACCACCATCGGCATCGACGGATCCGGAACCGGCCGAGCGGGCGATTCCGACGTTCAAAGGGATGGCCGAAGACATGCCCCTCAGCTTACGTGCGGCCGATGGATGGCGGGCCGCCCGGTCAGGTCGTTCTCGACACACTCATACCGCGCGAAATTGCGGCCTAATGGTGCAGAACAATGTGTCTGTGACACTAGTGCTTTGCAGAACATCCCGTATCGGGCAGGCTAGGAGCATGTTTCGACCACCGTTCCTGGCCCGGGTCGCCGCCGGCGCCGCCGCATACGCCATCGAAGAAACCCGTCGGCTACCAACTGCCGCAATGAATTTCCCGATCACCGCGATCAGCCAGATGCTGCAGACCACCATGCACGTCCAGCAGTTCGTGACCAGCCTCGCCCTCAAGGGCGACGGCGTATTCGACCGTCTCACGAACACCCCGGTCGAGCAGCCCGACTGGGCCACCTTCGACGAGGACAGCGAGCCGGAGTTCACCGCTCCCGCCCGCACCAGCCGTTTCGACCTTTACGCCGAGGACGAACCGACCGACTTCGCCGCCGATGCCGCCCGCGTCGGTGAGACCAATGGTCATGCCGCTCCGGTACAGACCATCGCCGTGCCGGAAACCGAGGTTTCCGAGGCGCCCGAACCCCAGCCGGAGCCCGAGGTTTCCGAGGCACCCGAGCCCGAGCCCGAGATCGTCGAGCCCGAGGTGGCCACCCGCTACGACTACGCCAATATGACCCTGGCCCAGCTGCGCGCACGCCTGCGCATGCTGACCGTCGAGGATCTGAACGCGCTGCTCGAGTACGAACAGCAGACGCGTGCCAGGGCGCCGTTCGTGACCATGCTGACGAACCGGATCGCCACCGTGCGGGCTCAATGAGTCCAGCATCGCGGAGCGATTCGACGGGGGTCGGTGGCCGGGAGGCGGGTGCGCCCGAACCAGCCGCGTCTTCGTCGACGGTTGGCCGGGAATCCGCCGGCCAACCCGACCGAGCGGCTCCCGCCAACTCCGCCGAACACCCGTGGCCGGTGCGTTCGGTCGCCATCAAGGTCGCACAGTGGATCGATCGGCTGGGCAGCATCTGGGTGGAGGGCCAGATCACCCAGATCAATCTGCGTCCCGGCACCAGCACCGCATTCCTGGTGTTGCGTGATACCGCCGCCGATATGTCGCTGTCGGTGACCTGTCATCCGGATCTCATCCGCCGCTCCGAGGTCCCGCTGCAAGAGGGCAGTCGGGTTGTGGCCTACGGCAAGCTGGCGTTCTTCACCGGTCGCGGCACGATTTCGTTGCGCGCCATGGAGATTCGCCCGGTCGGTATCGGGGAACTACTGGCCCGCATCGAACGGTTGAAGGCATTGCTCGCCGCGGAGGGACTCTTCGATCCCCGGCTGAAGCGGCCGATCCCGTTCCTGCCCAAGACAATCGGCCTGATCACCGGTCGAGCCAGCGCCGCCGAGCGCGATGTACTGACCGTTGCCCGAAACCGTTGGCCCGCAGTCCGTTTCGAGATCCGAAATACGGCGGTGCAGGGGGCGACCGCGGTGCCGCAGATGGTGCAGGCGCTGGCCGGACTCGATCGCGATCCGGCCGTCGAGGTCATCGTGCTGGCACGCGGTGGTGGCAGCGTTGAGGATCTGCTGCCGTTCTCCGATGAGACGCTGTGCCGCGCGATCGTCGCGGCGACCACACCGATCGTCAGCGCGATCGGGCACGAACCCGATAACCCGCTGTGCGATCTGGTCGCCGACCTGCGCGCTGCCACGCCCACCGACGCCGCCAAACGCATCGTCCCCGACGCGGCCGCCGAGCTGGCCGGAGTCCGCGATATGCGCGACCGCGCCGCCGCCGCACTGCGCGGCTGGGTAGACCGCGAGACCAGGGCATTGGCCCAGCTGCGTTCCCGGCCGGTACTGGCCGATCCGCTGCGCGAACTCGACCGCCGCTACGACGAGATCGAACGCCTGCGCACCGCCGCCCGCCGCACCGCCGAACATCTGATCAGCACCGAAACCACCGCAACCCGGCACCTGCGCGAGAAACTCACCGCGGTGGGCCCGGCCGCGACGCTGGCCCGTGGCTACGCTGTCGTGCAGCGCGTCAGCGGTAAGGAGCGGCATGTGGTCCGCTCGATCGAGGACGCACCCGCAGGTAGTCAGCTGCGGATCCGGGTCGCCGACGGTGCCATTACCGCCGCCGCGCTCGGTACCCGAGCATTGGGCAAGACCGATACAGGGAGGAACTGACCTTGGCCGATCCCGGCAAGGACGACGAACTGGCCGAGATCTCCACCTTCGGCTACGAGCGTGCCCGCGACGAACTGGTCAACGTCGTCAAAATGCTCGAACAGGGCGGCCTCGACCTGGACGAATCCCTCGCACTGTGGGAGCGCGGCGAAGCGCTGGCCACCCGCTGCGAGCAACATTTGGCAGGTGCGCGGCAGCGGGTCGAGAACGCGCTCTCGCGCACCGACCTCGAAGGCGACGAATGACCATCCGCCGCGCGACCCCAGATATCCGCACCGAGGACATGGCGGCCAGCCGCGAGTTCTACCGGCGGCTCGGCTTCGAAGAGGCCATGGACCTCGGCTGGGTGGTGACGATGGCATCCCCGACCAACCCGACCGCGCAGGTCCTGCTGGTCGGCCCGGAAGCCGAGCAGCCGCAACCGGATATGAGCGTCGAGGTCGAGGATGTCGACGCTGTATACGCGGACGTGGTCGCCGCGCGCGCCGAAATCGTCTATCCCCTCCGCGACGAACAGTGGGGTGTGCGCCGCTTTTTCGTCCGCGACCCCAGCGGCACCATCGTCAACGTAGTCAGCCACCGCTGAGCAGGCAGCACAGGCAGCCACTTCCTCTCGTGGCACAAATTCGCTCACGGTGGGACTCATGACCGCAATCCCCATGCGCGAACTCTCGCATCACACAGCTCGGTGCCTAGCGCCGCTCCGACTACCGCGCCAGCGGCTGGGCGGCGCCGATGGCGGCCGCCAGCGTGGTGAACCCGGCGTGATTGGCCGCGCCGGTGATCAGCACTCGGGACTGGCCGAAGTCGGCGATCCACGCCGTCTCGGAACCCTGCTCGGCGTAGACGACCCATTTCTGGTCGCCGACCTGCTCGGTACCGGTGCCGTAGCGGGAGCCGAGTACGAAGCGCGATAGCGCCTCCTCGGTCGCGCTGCTCTGGCTCATCCGCAGGTAGGTGCCCTGCGGTGTGATGAAACCAACAGTGCTGACCGGCCCGCCGCCGGTGCTGGTGATCGTGTCGCGGCTGCCGGAGTTCGGGGTCCAGTGTTCGGGCAGGCTCGGATTGCGGATCGGGAAGGACATCGTCTTCGCATCGTTAGCCAGCGCGGCCGTCACGTCGAAGTTCGGAATATGGCCCTGCGTCGGCCCCTTCGCCGCGAAGCTGCACTGGCTGGCGAGCCCGGCGAAGACCACGGCGATCAGCACCAACGGGATCAGTGACCAGAACAGATCCCGGTAGTCGTGCAGGATTCGCGGTTTTTGGTACGACACGCTCCCAGTATCCACATCCGTTCGGGTCCGCTCCCGTAGAGGTGGTCGGAGATCTGGAGCCGACCTTTTCGAGCGACCTGCAAGCAATCGCTACGGGTAGTACCTGATCGGGAACGGTCACGCTTCTGAGAGAATCAGCGGTAGCAACGACCGTAGGAGGCACACCGTAATGACGGCATCTTCGCCCGCACCCAGCCGCCGCGAGGCACCGGACCGCAACCTCGCGCTCGAACTGGTCCGGGTCACCGAGGCCGGTGCGATGGCCGCGGGCCGCTGGGTCGGCCGTGGTGATAAGGAAGGCGGCGACGGTGCGGCCGTCGACGCCATGCGGCAGCTGGTCAGCTCCGTTTCCATGCGCGGCATCGTGGTCATCGGTGAGGGCGAGAAGGATGAAGCGCCCATGCTCTACAACGGTGAGCTGGTCGGCGACGGCACCGGTCCCGAAGTCGACTTCGCAGTCGACCCGATCGACGGCACCACCCTGATGTCGAAGGGTTCGCCGGGCGCCATCGCGGTGCTCGCGGTCGCCGAGCGCGGCGCGATGTTCGACCCGTCCGCGGTTTTCTATATGCACAAGATCGCGGTCGGTCCCGATGCGGCGGGCGTGATCGATATCTCCGCCCCGATCGGCGAGAACATCAGCCGGGTGGCCAAGGCCAAGAGCCTGTCGAAGTCCGATCTCACCGTCTGCATCCTGGACCGCCCGCGCCATGCGGAACTGATCCAGGAGGTCCGCGACGCGGGCGCCCGCATCCGCTTGATCTCCGACGGTGACGTCGCCGGTGCCATCGCCTGCGCTCGCCCCGACTCCGGCACCGACATCCTGGTCGGCATCGGCGGCACCCCCGAGGGCATCATCGCCGCCGCGGCCATGCGCTGTATGGGTGGCGAGCTCCAGGGCATGCTCGCCCCGAAGGACGACGAGGAGCGGCAGAAGGCGATCGACGCCGGCCACGACCTCGGCCGCATCCTCACCACCAATGACCTGGTCGCGGGCGACAATGTCTTCTTCTGCGCCACCGGCGTCACCGACGGCGACCTACTACGCGGCGTCCGCTACTTCCCCGGCGGCGCCTCCACCGAGTCCATTGTCATGCGCTCCAAGTCCGGCACCGTCCGCATGATCGACGCCTACCACCGGCTCACCAAGCTCCGCGAATACTCCTCGGTCGATTTCGTCGGCGACGAAGATGCGGTGCCGCCGATGCCCTGATCTTCTCGAATGTGTCGAGCCCGGTCCGATTCGGATCGGGCTCGACACATTTTCCGCGCTGTGCGCGATCCGCGATGACATCGGTAAGCTCCGGAATCCCCTACAGACCAAGGAGTTCCGATGGCGATCCTCGGGAAACTGTTGAAGAATCGGCGCGCCGGAGACCATGGCCTCGCCTGGCATCTGCCGAACCTCGCGGCGGGGGCGACCTTCGAGGTCAACAGCCCGGATTTCACCCATGAGTCGCCACTGCCCGAGGTGCACGCGTCCAAGCGGATCGGCGGCCGAGACGTATCCCCCGCGCTGGCGTGGACCGCACCCGACGGTGCGGCCCAACTGCTGCTGGTCATCGAAGATCCGGACGCACCAACAGGATTGCCATTCGTGCATTGCGTAGCCCTGTTGGAACCGACGCTCGTTGAACTGCCCCGGGACGCGCTGCGCGCCGATGATCCCGCACCGGGCGTCAGTATCCTGCGCTCCGGCTTCGGCCGCGGCTACCAAGGTCCGGCCCCGATCAAAGGCCACGGACCACACCGCTACGCATTCCAACTCTTCGCCCTGACCGAGCTGATCACCACCGTTGGCGGCAAGCCCGCAGCGAAAGCGAAACCACGCGACGTCTTCTCCGCCGCAAAGGCAGTCGCCCGTGGCCGGATCGATGGATTCTACGAACGGCCGTGAAATATGTAGGTTCGCCCGGGGTGCGGGGATTGCGGTATTCCGGTGACTGGTGTGCGAATCGCCTCAGGCGTGGCAGCCCCATGGCGTGCGTCCGCGGCATAGGGTCGGGAATATGACGAGCGAGGAGACGCAGTACCGCATCGAACACGACACCATGGGGGAGGTTCGGGTTCCCGTGCACGCGTTGTGGCGGGCGCAGACCCAGCGGGCCGTGGAGAACTTTCCGATCAGCGGGCGCGGGTTGGAGCGGGCGCAGATCCGGGCGCTCGGGCTGCTCAAGGCCGCGTGCGCCAAGGTGAACAAGGATCTCGGGCTGCTCGATCCGGCCAAGGCGGATGCCATTATCGCCGCCGCGAATGAGATCGCCGACGGCCTGCACGACGACCAGTTCCCGATCGACGTCTTCCAGACCGGCTCGGGCACCAGCTCGAATATGAACGCCAACGAGGTGATCGCCTCGATCACGAAGGCCAACGGCGTGACCGTGCATCCGAACGACGACGTCAACATGTCGCAGTCATCGAACGACACCTTCCCCACCGCGACCCATCTCGCCGCCACCGAGGCCGCGATCAAGGATCTGATCCCGGCGCTGGACCACCTGCGGCTGGCGCTGCAGGACAAGTCGACCGAATGGCGCACCGTGGTGAAGTCCGGGCGCACCCATCTCATGGACGCTGTGCCGGTGACCCTCGGCCAGGAGTTCGGCGGCTACACCCGCCAGGTCGCGGCGGGTATCGAGCGCATGATGGCGGCGCTGCCCCGGCTCGGTGAGCTGCCCATCGGCGGCACCGCGGTCGGCACGGGCCTCAACGCGCCCGCGGGTTTCGGCGCGAAAGTCGTTGCCGAACTGGTGCTGTCGACCGATATCGACGCCCTGTCCGAGGCACAGGATCACTTCGAGGCGCAGGCCGCCCGCGACGGTCTGGTGGAAGCGTCCGGCGCACTGCGCACCATCGCGGTCAGCCTCACCAAGATCGCCAACGACATTCGCTGGATGGGTTCGGGGCCGCTGACCGGTCTCGGCGAACTCCGGCTGCCCGATCTGCAGCCCGGCAGTTCGATCATGCCCGGGAAGGTGAATCCGGTACTGCCCGAGGCGGTTACGCAGGTCGCCGCGCAGGTGATCGGCAATGACGCGGCGGTCGCGTTCTCCGGTGCGAGCGGCGCGTTCGAGTTGAACGTCTACATCCCGGTGATGGCGCGCAATCTGCTCGAATCGATTCGGCTGCTGGCCAATGTGTCTCGGCTGTTCGCCGACAAGTGCGTTCGCGGTCTGATCGCCAACGAGGATCATCTGCGCACCCTCGCCGAATCGTCGCCGTCGATCGTGACGCCGCTGAATTCGGCCATCGGATACGAAGAGGCGGCCGCGGTCGCGAAAGAGGCGCTGAAGGAGAAGAAGACCATCCGTCAGGCCGTGATCGATCGCGGTTTGCTCGACGAGAAGCTGACCCTCGAAGAACTCGATCGCCGCTTGGATGTGCTGTCGATGGCCAGGGTCGAAGACGCAAAGTAGTCGGAATCAGAAAACGCGGTCGAGCGTCACGTTGGACACTTCACGCCCGATCCAACGTGACGCGCATACGCGCAGGTACCGCGGCTGCCCGCGCTGGTCGTCACGGAACGATGCCGAGAGCCGCGAGAAAAGCGACGCGGTGCGCAAAGAAACCGGCCGACGCACAAAACTGTGCGCCGACCGACTCATTTTCTGGACGTGACCGCGAGAATCAGGCCAGCGATCCGGCCCGCAGATGCGCGAGTTCCGCGCGCGCCTTCTCACCGTCTTCACCGATATCGGTGCGGGTGAAGAACTGCCACCGCTCCAGCAGCGGGCCGAAAACCAATTCACCCTCCCTGGCACGGTCGTAGATGCCCGCTTCGGCGAGCACATCGTCGCTGCTGCGCCCATCGGACAGCGTCACCGACGGCACCTGGAAACGCGTCACGCTGTCGGCAATGGCGCGCATGGTCTGATCCGGTGCGACGCCGAACGCCGCGCTGACCAAGTTGGCGAAGAAGATCGACTGCAGCTCGTCGTCGGCCGCGATGCGCTCGGCGATGGCGGTGACCATCTTGTTCGCCCCGAGCGCCGCGGTGTTGCGATGCCGGATGGCGGCGGCCGCCTCTTCGAATGCACAGGTGGCGAGCACATCGAGCAGGTGCAGCGCGGGACGCCGGAAGCCCTTGGTCATGTGGTCCATCCGCAACCGCTCCAACTGCACCGGGTCGACCGACCGGGTGACCATGAGGTAGTTGCGGATCATGATCTCGTGCCGGTTCTCCTCGGCCGTCCACCGGCCGACCCAGCGCCACCACGACCCGGTGCGCAGGTACTTACCGACCTCACGGTGGTAGGAGGGCAGGTTGTCGGCGATGAGCACGCTGACCGTCAGCGCCAGCTTGGCGGTCTCGCTCAACTCGGATTGCTCCGGCTCCCAATCGATTCCGCCGAGGAAGCCGAAGTTTCGGCCGTCGTCCCACGGCACATAGTCGTGCGGCTGCCAGCCGTCGGCGGCGGAGATGTGGCGGCGCAGATTCAGCTCCACCTCATCGGCGAGGGACGCGAGCAGTTCGCGATCGGTCAAGAGAGTTTGCACTAGCACAACCTAGCGGCTGGGCCCCGCGATGCGGGGATCTACGAATAGGGAATCGGTACCGGCGTCCGAGCGTACAAGCACCAGCTCTTTCGAGCGAACCGCGAGCACTGACCAATAATGGCACGTGAGCGCCCGGACGCCGGCGCGGATCAGGACTTCGGTGTGACGGTCGTATTGCCGTCCACCCAGGTGATGGTGCCGCCGACGAAATCGCTCTCCTTGCCGCCGGGGATGTCCTTCTCGTCACTCGCCGGGTAGCCGATATTGCCGCCGGGTCCGCCGTTGTCCTCCCACGCCTTGCGGATCTCGCCCCATACGATGTGTGCGCCGTTGTCGTTGCTCCAGACGATCGCGCCGCCGGTGAAGTCCTGCCACTTGCCGTCGTTTGGAGCATCCTCCTGTGCCTTCAGCGGCGCGCCGAGCGGGCCGGTCGGACCGCCGGACTGCACATACTTGTCGAAGATGATGCCGGAGACGGTGATATCGCCGCCCTGGGTGGCGATCTTTGTCTCTTCCGCCGCACCGGACATATGCCCCTCGCCGTGCGCGGCCGCCGAGGTGGTCGTCATGGCCGCGGCGGAGTTGTTGTCCTTGTTGTCGTCTTTGCTGCAGCCGGTGGCCAGCAGCAGTGCCGCAGCCGCGGAGACCGCGGTGAATCCAGCCGTTCGTCGAGCGAAGTGGTGCATTTCCATCCTCTCGAAAGGTGGCTCTATCGATGCCACCGCGGAGGCGGTGACATCGCGCGTAGCCTAGGCCGATGTCCGGCAACGGCCCGGCGAATCCTTCCAAGACTCGCCGGGCCGCCGCTGAACAGGTATCACGCGGATATTACCCGTCCAATTGTGAGGAGAAACACACCCTGGATAGTTGCTGTTACCCGCTATGCACTCGGGCCGTACTCCTCCAACATCTCGGTCACCAGCGCCGCGATCGGCGACCGTTCGCTACGGGTCAGCGTGATGTGCGCGAAAAGCGGGTGCCCCTTGAGCTTTTCGATCACCGCGGCGACACCGTCGTGCCGACCGACCCGCAGATTGTCGCGCTGAGCCACATCATGGGTGAGCACGACGCGCGATCCAGTGCCCAGTCGGCTGAGCACCGTCAGCAGGACATTGCGCTCGAGCGACTGCGCCTCGTCCACGATCACGAACGAATCGTGTAGCGAGCGACCGCGAATGTGGGTGAGCGGCAAGACTTCCAACATGTCGCGGCTGAGCACCTCCTCCATCACCTCACGACTGGCCAACCCGTCGAGCGTGTCGAAGACGGCCTGCGCCCACGGGCCCATCTTCTCGCTCTCCGATCCGGGCAGATAGCCGAGATCCTGCCCACCGACCGCGTACAGCGGACGGAACACCACCACCTTGCGTTGTGTGCGACGCTCGAGTACCGCCTCCAAACCGGCCGTCAAGGCCAGCGCCGACTTGCCGGTACCGGCCCGCCCGCCGAGCGAGACGATGCCGACGCTCTCGTCCAACAGCAGATCCAGCGCGATGCGCTGTTCGGCCGAGCGGCCGTGCAGTCCGAAGGCCTCACGTTCACGCACCAACTGCACCCGCTTGTCCGGCGTGACCCGGCCCAGGGCGCTGGAGCTTGCGCCGAGCAACCGGATTCCGGTGTGGCACGGCAGTTCCCGCGCCTCGTCCAGATCGATCACAGTCTCGGCGTAGAGCTGATCGACCTGCGATTTGGAGACATCCACCTCCACCATTCCGGACCAGCCGGAGGTCACCACGTCCTGGGCGTGGTATTCGTCGGCGTGCAAACCCACCGCACTCGCCTTGACACGCAAGGGAATGTCCTTGGACACCAGCACCACTTGACGGCCCTCGGCCGCCAGGTTGAGCGCACAGGCCAGGATGCGGGAGTCATTGGTGTCGGTGCGGAATCCGACCGGAAGTACCGCGGGGTCGGTGTGGTTGAGTTCCACCTGCAGCGTTGCGCCCTCGGTGCCGATCGGCACCTGCTGATCCAGCCTGCCGTGCTGCAGGCGCAGATCGTCGAGGTTGCGCAGGGCTTCCCGCGCGAACCAGCCCAGTTCGTGATGGTGGCGCTTACCTTCGAGTTCGCTGATCACGACCAGCGGTAATACGACATCGTTTTCGCCGAACCTGGTGAAAGCCCAGGGGTCCGACAGTAGAACCGAGGTGTCGATAACGAAGGATTTCACACCGGAATTCTGGGAATGCGAGGGGCGGGCCCCCTTCGCGGCGGCTTCGCCTTTCGCGGAGCTGGAGTGCGCCGAGGGAGCGGGAACGGAGCGTGCAGCAGTCACGGTGGGCTCCTTTATGTTCGCGCGGCACCCGCACGAACGATCTCGCTGGACCGGTCCGTCCTGATGGGATCCGACTTGCGTCAGATGCCACGAGGGCCGGGTGCCGGCCCCCTCGTACTGAGTAGCTCAGTCACGGTTCAGGACCTCCCGAACGAGCCACAACGACGCGGCCCGCACCAACGACGCTACCGCCGACTGCCCGGTCTCCGCTCGGGCACTGGTAGGCATGTCCGTGAATTTGTCGTTAACCCCTGCTTCGTGTGCGAGATAGAGTCACAGGTATGGCCGGTAACGAGGAGTTGGAGAAGCTGTCGTCCAAGGAGCTGCACGACCGTGCGGTCCGGCTCGCGGCGCGGCGCGGCGACATCAAATATCTGTGGCGGCTACTGAAGTCGATTCCGGCCGCCGAAGCCGCCGCGGGTGATCTCGGCGAGAGCGAGGCCGACATCAAGTACGTGCTGCCGATGATCGACGACTACATCCACGCGGGCGACGGCAAGATCGCCGAGATCCTGCGCCCCTACTACCTCGACTACCTCACCAAACACACCTGACTCCGCACACCCGGTCCTCGGCGAAAGCGCCGACGGCAGTCGAATGGCGGCTGACGCGGCGGCCCGGAGCCACCATTCGACCACCGTCGGAAGCTGCCTCGAGTGTGCTGGATCAGCTGCGGGGCAACGCGGCGCGGACAAGTCCGACGGCGGTGCCGCGCAGGAAGTTCTCCCAGCTGAAGTGGTCATCCCACAGGATGATTCGGCCATCGCGCAGTTCGAAGGTGCCGCAGACCCAGAACGCGATCCGAAGCGGGCCCACGCGCAGGATGTCCGTGCGGTCGGTCAGCACGAAGTCGCCGTCGGCGGCGATGTGATGCATTTCAGCGGCGAAGCCGATGGTGTCGCGGTTCAGTCCGCGCAGTATCTTGCGCGTGAGGCCACCGCCGACCGTCGGCAGTGAGGTGTTCTTCCAGACGACATCGGGGTGCAGGAGGTCCAGCGCCTCGTCCACGGCACCGATCTCGAGTGCGGCGAAGAACTCCCGCACCGTGGTGATCGCGTCCTGTTTCAGTTCCAGTTCGTCGGTCATGCCCTGAGCGTAAGCGGTGGCCTCGCATTCGCTCGCCCAAGCGCAACAGACTAATGACGGACTTCGTCCGGCTGCGCCCGATTGTGCCGCTACGGTCGGCCACGCTCCGCGATGAGGACACCCAGACCATCGAGAATTCGGTCGATGCCGAAGCTCAACGCATCGCCCGGGCCGCCGGTCGTGGGTGATGCGCCAGTGGCAGCGGCCTCCTCGGCGAAAGCGGCCGCGACCAGGGGAAAACGGTCACCGGCGGCGACCATTATCTCGGCGAACTGGCCCGCGATCTGCTGCGCGGTCTCCTGCCGATCCGCGGTCGTCACCTGCTGCACGAGGCCGCGGACGTGCCCATTGAGCAGCACGATGGTGTCCAGCCGCTCCGGCCCGGTCAACCCGGTGCCGTCGAGTGCGGTCAGCGCGGCGTTCACCCAGCCCATTTCATTGGGGCCGATCGCGCGCACACCGATGGTCAGAGTGATCGACCAGGGGTGTGCACTGTAGCGCTCGAAGATCGTCTCGGCCCAGCGGCGCAGTCCGGCCCGCCACCGCTCCTCGCTAGAATTCTGTTGCGCCGCAACGACATCCGGCGGATCCCCCATCGCGGCATCCACCATCAGCGCGGTGAGCTGTTCCTTGCCGGGTACATACCGGTACAGCGACATCTTGGTGAAGCCGAGACGTTCGGCCAGACGCTGCATAGACAGGTTCGCCAGTCCTTCGGCATCGGCGAGAGCGATGGCCTCCGCGACGATCCCCTCCAGTGACAGCGCGGGCTTGGGTCCGCGCTTGGGCCGCTGCTGGGTCCCCCAGAGCAATTCGACGGTGGTCGGTGCAGGCATTTCCACATCCTTACGCATTGCGTGTTGACAAGTAACTGTGTCCACAATACTCTAATTCGTGTCCAGTGGATACAGATTCCATCGGACGCAGATATCGACCTCAGGAGACATCATGCGCAACAAGACCGTTCTCATCTCCGGCGCGAGCATCGCCGGCCCCGCACTCGCCTACTGGCTGTCCCGCTACGGATTCGCCGTCACGGTGGTCGAGCGCGCACCGCAGCTGCGACCCGGCGGCCAGGCCGTCGACTTCAAGGGCGAAACGCACCGGGATCTGCTGCAACGGATGGGCATCCTCGAGGAGGTCTACGCACACCGGACCGGCACCACCGACACCGTGTTCGTCGACGACAACGGCGAGCAGCTGGCCTTCATGTCCGGTGATTTCACCGGCGGCGATGTGGAGATCCTGCGCGGCGATCTGGCTCGAATCATGTACGAAAAGACCTATCAGAGCTGCGAATACGTCTTCGGGGATTCGATCAGCGCGCTGACCGAGACCGATTCGGGCGTGTGGGTCGAATTCGAGAAGGGCGCGCCGCGCAGCTTCGATCTGGTGCTCGGGGCGGACGGAATCCATTCGCGGGTGCGGCGTTTGGCATTCGGGCCGGAGAAGGACTTCGTCCAGCACAAGGGGCACTACTACTGCGTCGCGGGTGCGAGCCCGTGGGCCACCAGGCCCGAAGGCGAACCCGAGCGCGCGACCGCATTCGGCCACAACGCTCCGGGTCGGCTGGTCATCACCGGCGGGCCGAAGGCACAGCAGCTGTACATGTTCGTCGCTCCCGAACTCGACTACGCCCGTGACGATGTCGCGGCTCAGCGCCGGATCGTGCGGGACACCTTCGCCGGTATGGGCTGGCAGGTGCCGCGGATGCTGTCGGAAATGGAGGAATTCGACGATTTCTACCTCGATGCGATCGCCATGGTGCGGCCGATGAAGAGCTACGCCTGCGGGCGGATCGCACTGGTCGGCGATGCCGGATACGGAAATACGCTGGCGGGCTTCGGCACCGGCGCGGCAGTGGTCGGCGCGTACGTGCTCGCGGGTGAACTCGCCATCGCCGAGGGCGATCACACGGTGGCCTACGGCCGCTACAACGAGATCATGCGCAAGTACACCAAACTCGCGGACTCGGCGGACGCCGGTCGGTTCCTGTGCCCGAAGACCGCGCGCGGCATCAGGTTCCGCAACTGGTTCCTCGGTTCGAAGGGGATGGCCATGATGGAAAAGATGTCCGAGAATGCCAAGACCGTGGACCTGAAGGACTATCCGGCGCTGGTCAGCGCCGCGGATGCGCACTGAGCGGCCGACCGGATGGTCTGGCGTGGCGAGATCGGCTGTGTTTCGATGGAACCGGGGCGGGGCCGAGTGCGTCTATAAGGTCAGACGGCACTGACGGAAGGGGCTGGCTCGGCCATGACAGCACAGATGGACGGCCGCGCGATCACCAATCCCGAGAACGCGCAGAATTTCTCGCACGCGGAGATCAAACAGGCGGCCGACAAGATGAATCCGGGCGGACTCGACGGTGCGTTCGATGCCTGGGCGGCCATCGCGGCAGCGGTGACCAAGGCTGGACAGCAGTTCGAAACCGCGATTCAGCAAGCGGTGGACCAACATTGGGAGGGTGCGGCAGCCGACCGGGCGGTGCGCGGCATTCGGGAGTATGCCGCGCGGGTCGGTGAGCTGGGCGAGTCGCTGGATCAGCAGTCGACGCCGCTGTCGGCGGCGGCGAGTGCGGCGGGGCGGTTCAAGGTGGCGGTGCCGTCGGTGGTGGACAGCTCTGGGCCGGAGCTGCGGAATTCGCAGGAGGAGCAGGCTCGAGATGATATGAGTACCTTTTATATCCGGCCTTATGGATGTACGGCGCCGTTGCTTCCTACGTTGCCGGCGCCGGTTGATCCGATTTCTGGGGTGTCAGGGGTGCTGGGGGCTTTGCCGGGCGGGGATTCCGGGTGGGCTGCGGATACGAGCCCAGCGGAAGGCACCGGCAAGGGTGGGAATTCCGGCAAGGCAGACGGGATCGCTGGAGATACAGCCAAGGCGGAGGACACCAACGGGGCCGAAAATACCGGCAAGGCAGACGGGACCAACGGGGCCGAAAATACCGGCAAGGCGGAAGAGACCAGCGGGGCCGGGAACACGGGTAAGCCAGCGGACACCAGTAAGGCCGGGGATCCGAACGGGAGCGGAGACACAGTCAAGACGGAGCGGCCGGGTCAGGCTGAAGCTGCTGCCCCACAAACTATTTCGTCAGCTCAGAACGGTGACTCGTCGACAATGCCCGCCTCCGCTATGCATACATCCCCGACCTCGACGATCCCCTCGGCGGCCGGTACACAGATTTCACCGAGCACCGTCACCTCCGCTGGGATCACACCGGGTACCTCGACCTCGACGGGTACTTCCCCGAGTCCCGGTGGTGCGCTTAGTCCCGGTAGTGCGCCTAGTCTCGGCGGTGCACCCAATCCCGGTGGTGTACCCGGCACCGGTGAGACTCCGAGTCCTGGCAAGTCGGTGCCCGGTACTACACCGGGAGCGACGGCGACTCAGCCCACCACCAATACGCCGAGTCGGGTGGGCGCGACGGGTACCGCCGGATACTCCGGGATGCTTCCGCCGGGCGCGCGGCCCGGACGGGGTGAGGACGGTGAACACAAGTCGGCTAAGTACCTGCGCACCGAGGAGCACGGCGAGGAGTTGATCGGCGAAGTGGAGAAGACCGTGCCGCCCGTACTCGGAGCGCAATGATGACGCAGTGGACCTTGTCCGCCGAGCAATTCGCGGCGGCCTGGTTCGGCACCGGCCTGGATCGCATGCCCTTTCCGTTTCGCTTCACCAGCCGCTTTCCCGGACTCCACGAATATCGCGCCTACCAGCGCCAATTCCGTGCGGAACTGGCCCATGACGACAATGCTTCGCTGCAGCGCGCCATCGGTGTGCTCGCCAAACCCGAGTGGCGCATCGAACTGTTCGGCGTCGATAACTCCCGCGGCGCGATCGAACTGCGCGCCATCGGCTGCGCCACCCGCACCGGACCGGGCGTCATCGCACAGCAGGCGCCCGCACCGGATGGCGGCAAGGTTCGGCTGCGGCGCGTCCGCGTCGACCAACTAGCCGCCGAACTGATCCGCCTGCTCCCCGACCCACCACCCGGCACCGCAGCCGAAAAGAGTTATCTCCTCGACGATCTCAACGACGACCGCCCCGACCCCTTCGGCAACTCACCTTCCCGCGCCGTCCAGGACCGCTACCGCCGCTTCTGGCGCCAACCGTGCGCGACCAGCGGCACCGTCACCGTCCTGGTCGGCCCCCGCAATGCCGAGCCCCTTCGCACCGGAAAACTCCGCTGGATCGACACCAATGCCGGCCGCTACTGCGAAGTCCCCGCCAACCGCGCCCTCATGATCCGCCCCGCCACCAGCACCGACATCACCCGCTACCTCGATGACTCGATCGTCCGAGCCAAAGCCCGCGTCGACCAGTAGTACTCACAGGCCGAGGCAGGGCCGAACGCGTGCAGTCACGGACTAGAGCAGCCTGCGACAGCACGAGCGGATACGTGCGCGGAGGCCAACGGCCGCGCATAGCAAACCGCAGGCCTGGTCCCGAACACCACCGTCCACATCCTCGAACCCGGCAATCCGCTACCCCCTCCTGAACCATCGCGCATCCGATGCCGTCGAAGCGGGTGACGCCGGACTGATCTCACCCGAGGGGTGCCGCCGCGGAGCAGGACCAGGATAGCGTTCGGCCGAGGAGAAGCGCTTTCGGTTGTGCCCCCGAAAGAATTCGCCTGGGAACCCCCGCACACAAACGAATACCGTTGGTACGCAGCCGGATTCCCAGGCGAATAAGACAGACTCAGCCGAGCAGGTGCCAGTCCTCGAGGCCGTTGTAGAGCGGCAGGTCCCGGGCCAGTTTGGTAACGCGGGCACGCAAGGTGTCGACATCGGAGCCCCCAGCCAGTGCGGTGGCGATGATGTCGGCGACCTCGGTGAATTCGGCATCGCCGAAGCCGCGGGTGGCCAGGGCGGCGGTGCCGATGCGCAGACCGGAGGTGACCATCGGCGGGCGCGGGTCGAACGGAACGGCGTTGCGGTTCACCGTGATTCCGATTTCGTGCAGCAGATCCTCACCCTGCTGACCGTCGATCTCGGAATTGCGCAGGTCGACGAGCACCAGGTGCACATCGGTGCCGCCGGTGAGGACGCTGATGCCCTTGTCCTTGACATCCGCGCCGCCGAGCCGCTCGGCCAGAATCCTCGCGCCGGAGAGGGTGCGCTCCTGGCGCTCCTTGAATTCGGCACTCGCCGCGATCTTGAACGCGACGGCCTTGGCGGCGATCACATGCATGAGTGGGCCACCCTGCTGACCGGGGAACACCGAGCTGTTGAGCTTCTTGGCGTACTCCTGCTTGGCCAGGATCAGACCGGAGCGCGGACCGCCCAGGGTCTTGTGCACGGTGGAGGACACAACATCGGCGTAGGGCACCGGCGAGGGATGCAGACCGGCCGCGACCAGACCGGCGAAGTGCGCCATATCGACCCACAGCTTCGCGCCGACCTCATCGGCGATCTCCCGGAACGCCGCGAAGTCCTGATGCCGCGGGTATGCCGACCAGCCGGCGACGATCACCTTCGGGCGCGAGCTGAGCGCGGTCTTGCGCAGCTCCTCCATATCGATGCGGTGGTCTTCCTTGCTGACCCCGTAGGAGTGCACCTCGTAGAGCTTGCCGGAGAAGTTCAGCCGCATGCCGTGGGTGAGGTGACCGCCGTGCGCGAGGTCCAGGCCGAGCAGCCGGTCGCCCGGCTCCATCAGTGCCATCAGCACCGCCGCATTGGCCTGTGCGCCGGAATGCGGCTGCACATTGGCGAATTCGGCGCCGAACAGTTCCTTGGCACGGTCGCGGGCGAGGGTCTCGACGACGTCGACGTGCTCGCAGCCACCGTAGTAGCGACGGCCCGGGTAGCCCTCGGCGTACTTATTGGTGAGCACGCTGCCCTGCGCCTGCAGCACCGCGCGCGGCACGAAGTTCTCCGAGGCGATCATCTCGAGGGTGTCGCGTTCGCGGGCGAGTTCGCCTGCCATCGCGGCAGCGAGCTCCGGATCGAGCTCACCGAGGGATTGGGTATTGACAGAGGCGGTCGTCTGCGTCACCTGGCCGAGTCTATTGGCCGTCCGCGCCGCGCCGATCAGGGGGTTCTGTGTCTCGGTATGCATCGCAACCTCCGTGGTCCGGGTGCCCCGGAGTGCGCACCCCGAGGCCATGAGCCCGGCACCCAGGCGCGCGGTGCGGGGCGAGGGTGCTTCCCGGTGGTTGCTTCCACCTCGAGTGCGCCAGTCGCGGTCCAATCATCTTATCGGTGGGTCGGGGGCCGAGACCCGTCAAGCCCCGGGTACGGCGGACCGCAACAAGGCGGTGAGGTGCACTTGCGCGTCGTCGAGCGGCCGGGTGGATTTCAGCGCCCGCGATTGGATGATGGCCCCTTCCAGCGCACTGATGACGAATCCGGCCAGCGACCGCGCCTGCTCGGCCGATAAACCCTTGTCGCGCAAGCCGTTCGCGAGTTGGTCGGTCCAGTCGGAGAAAACGGTGCCCGCGGCGGCCTGCACCCGCGGTTCGGCTTCGGCGAGTGCGGCGCCGACGATCGGACAGCCCGTGGTGAACGCGGACTTTTCGAGCGTGTGTCGCCACCAGCCGACGAGCGCGGCGATCCATTGCTCAGCGGTTCCGGATCCGGTGATCTTGCCGGTTACCGCGGCGAGACGCGCACCCGCCGTCCTGGTCGCGACCTCGACCAGCTCGCTCTTGCCGGATGGAAAGTGCTGGTAGAGCGAGTTGCGGGAGGCACGGCTGCGTTCGAGCAGAGTGGCGAGCCCGGCAGCGTGCACGCCCTGTTCGCGCACCAGCTCGATGGCTCCCTCGATAAGCCGGTCACGCGGTCCCAAGGTCATCGCCATCCTCCTTGCCCATGCTTGCGTGAACCGATCGGTCCATGCTGCAATTATGACAGATATGGACCGATCGGTTCATCGAAAGGACGGGGTTCATGAGCGAGCGAAGAATCAACACAGCCGCCGGTGCGGTCGCGACGGAGCCGAGCGCCAGCGAGGTGCGGTCATGACCGCACCGACCGATCTGTCGCAGCTGCCGGGACTCGAACTACTGCGCACCGCGATGACGACCGACTCCCGGCCCCCGTTCATCGGCGACCTGCTCGGCCTGGAGGTCCAGGAACTCGAGTTCGGCAAGGCGGTCTTCGGGCTGCGGACCCGACCCGATTTCGCCAACCCGCTCGGCACCACGCACGGCGGCATCTGCGCCACCCTGCTCGATTCGGTGATGGGCTGTGCGGTGCACACCACCCTCGATGCCGGCGTCGGCTACACCACGCTGGAACTGAAGATCAACTACATCCGCGCGGTACCCACCGACGGCCGTCCCCTGATCGCGACCGGCACCACCATCCACGTCGGCCGCACCACCGCGACCGCTGAGGGTCGCGTCGTGGACGACCAGGGCAAGTTGGTCGCGCACGGCACCACGACCTGCGTCATATTCCGCTGAAAGGAGCACAGCTATGACTGAACGCAGCACTGCAGCAGCCGTGCGCAAGTTCCGTCGAGAACGGTTCATCGGGCACTATCTCGTCAATCCCGCTGTCGGACTGCTGGATCGGATCGGCATCCGCTCCACGATGCTCGCCGAACTGGAGACCATCGGTGCCAAATCCGGTCAGCCGCGCCGCGTGCCGGTCACCGTCTCCATCGATGACGAGGGCGCATGGCTGATCTCCCAGCACGGTCATCGCGCGGGCTGGGCCCGCAATATCGCCGCGAATCCGCAGGTCCGGCTGCGCCAGGGTAAGCGCTGGTACACCGGGACCGCGGCCTTCGTCCCCGATGACGATGTGACCGCCCGCGCCCGCACCTTCGCCAAGAGCCACGCCGCCGAATCGGCCACGGCATGGACGATCAAGGCACTGGAATCCGACCCCATCTCGGTGCGCGTCACCTTCACCGCCGCCTGAGGACGTGTCTCGCGCTCACCGGATGGATCACGGACCAGGCGGCCGCGCAGTCACCAGCAATCACATGGCGCGAAGGGCGCCAGGGGTGAGGGGTTCGTCGAGCAGGCGGCGGAAGCGGTCGGCGCGGTCATCGGCGTCCACAGCGCTGTCCAGCCAGCTGCCGAGCAGGCGGTAGCCCTCGACGTAGGTGCTGATGTAGGCGCGCCAGAGCGACGAGGACAGGAAGCGCAGCGATTGGCGGGCGCGTTCCTGTGTGGTCAGGCCCCAGCGCCGCAGGAATTCGGCGACCTCGTCGGCGTCGCGGCGCCGGTCGTGCAGCAGCAGTGCGGCGTCCTGCCTGACCCCGAGCAATTTCGCCGAGGCGTTCGAAAGCTGTTCGGCGCGTTCACCTTCGAAACGCAACCCCAGATCGGCGTAGATTTCCTGCGCCCACTTCCCCCAACCAGGTCCGACGATCGAGCGCAGCGCCAGATCCGCCAGCCCCTCCGCCATCAGGCACTGAGGGGTATTGACCAGGAACAGCGTCTGCTCGGCCTGGCCGTTGGCGACCAGACCGGCCTCCTTGCGGCAATGCTCGGTGTGATGCCCCGGATAGGCCTCGTGCGCGATGAGACCGGGCAGATGCGCCATATGTTGCTGGAGATCGGAATTGATCGCCACCCGGGAGTGGTAGTTGCCCAGGTAGTAATTGAAGCCGGACCATGGCTTATCCCCCACTACCTCATAGGTGACGTGCTCGTGGTCGGGCAGCGGATAACGCTCGCGCACCCGTTCCCGCAATGCACTCGAGAACGCCTCGACGCACACGCTCAACCGCTCCGGCGGAACCTCATCGGCCTTGCGGAATGCGGTCACCCGCTCGGCTAGCGGACCGTCACCGGGCAGCACCTCGTCCATCTGGCGGTGCGCGTCGCGGTAGTCCTCGACGTCGCCGGGTGCGATATCGACATCGAAGTACGCGCGCACCTCGTCGACGAACCCGATATCGTCCCCGGCGAACTTGCGACCGGAGCATTCCAGCGCGCGCAGGTGCACATCGAGGAATTCGGTCCGCTGCCGCGGCAATCCGGCCGCGGGAAGTTCCGCACGCAAGGCCGCCGCCCGCCGCGCCAACTCGCGCGGCTCGGGAGCGGGCGCGTTCTCCACCTCGCGACGCAACCTCGGATCACCGGTATAGGCGTCGACGAAACCTTCCTCGAGTCGGTCGAATGCCAAGCCGAGTCGCAGGTACTCGGTCACGAGGGGATGCGCTTCCATGACCGCCGACATTAGCCGCTGAGGGCCATGTCATCGACCGGATACCACCGGTATCGGCACCCCGCGTTTCACACGATGTTGACGCAGAGCAGAATTCGGCTATGCGAGAGCTGGACCGAATCTCATACAGTCGGCGCGCGACGTATGCGTGTTTGTCTGAACGGAGTGTCGGGTAAGTGGCACGAATGAGTGAGCCGAGTCCCTATGTGGAATTCGACCGGAAACAGTGGCGGACCCTGCGTAAATCGACTCCCTTGGTGCTCACCGAGGAAGAACTGATCGGTCTTCGCGGCCTCGGCGAACAGATCGATCTGGAAGAGGTCGCCGAGGTCTACCTCCCGCTCGCTCGCCTCATCCACCTGCAGGTCGCCGCACGTCAGCGGCTGTTCGCCGCGACTGCGACCTTTCTCGGGGAGACCCATCCCGATCAGCAGGTGCCATTCGTGATCGGTGTCGCGGGCAGTGTCGCGGTCGGAAAATCAACCACCGCTCGCGTACTACAGGCCCTGCTCGCGCGGTGGGATCACCATCCGCGTGTGGATTTGGTCACAACCGACGGATTCCTATATCCCACCGCGGAACTGACCCGGCGCGGCATCATGCACCGCAAGGGTTTTCCGGAAAGTTATGACCGCCGCAAACTTCTGCGCTTCGTCACCGAGGTGAAATCCGGTGCGGCCGAAGTATGTGCGCCGATGTATTCACATATCTCCTATGACATCGTGCCGGGCAAGTTCCACTGCGTGACTCAACCCGACATTCTCATCGTGGAGGGTCTCAATGTGCTGCAGACCGGTCCGCGGTTGATGGTCTCGGATCTGTTCGACTTCTCGATCTACGTCGACGCGCGCATCGAGGACATCGAGAACTGGTACGTGCAACGGTTTCTCACACTGCGCGAGACAGCCTTCGCCGATCCGAACGCGCATTTCCACCATTACGCGGGCTTCACCGACGACCAGGCGACGGCCGCCGCGAAGGAGATCTGGAACTCCACCAACCGGCCCAATCTGGTGGACAACATTCTGCCCACCCGGCCGCGCGCGACGCTGGTGCTGCGCAAGGACGCCGACCACAGCATCAACCGGCTGCGGTTGCGCAAGCTTTAGCCGTAGCGACTGCTTGCAGGCCGGTAGCGACTGCTTGCAGGCCGGTAGCGGCTGCTTGCAGGTCGCTCGCAACGGTCAGCTCGCAACGGTCACAGCTTCCAGGCCGCATCCAGCCGGGCGGCGACATCGATATCGCGCACCGCGGCGATATGCGGTTTGCGGATTTCGGTGGCGAGATAGCGCGCCACGAAGCGCCGGATCTCGTGATCGACGCTGGCCAGGATGCGCAGCAGCTGTCCGCGTTTGGTTGCGGTGGCCACATTGATGCGGACATCGCTCGGACGCGGTTCGGCGATATCGATGATGACGCGCAGCGGCTCGGCGGTGCGCACGGTCAAGTGCAGGTGGATATTGCCGTCGATGTGGAAGCGATGCCGGTCGACGGCGAGATCGAGCAGCAGATCGACCTCGAGCGGGATGACCAGTTCGAAGGCGATGACCTCGTCGACGAACCGTTGCAGCTTCGGCTCCCCGAGTTGCACCTGCGCGGCGACCTTCGCCAACTTGGCCGGCCCGACACCGATCGGGCCGAAATCGAAGGCGGCACCGGTCAACTGGTCGAATGCACCCGAGATGCGCTGCTCCGAGGCCGCGTATTCCAGAAAGCGCCGACCGAATTCCTCATACCCGATATAGGACATGTCCCCATCCACCCACCGCAGGTTCACTTTTCGGCCCCAACTCGCATCGCCGACACGACCACAACGGAGCGAGTCTTACGAGCGAGGAGTTCGCGGCCCGTCTCGCGTCCGAGCCGTCGTAGCGCATGCGCCCGCAGACGGGGCACTTGACCTTCGGGGACGCGTGTATCAGGTGCCGAACGTCCCGCCATCCCCAACCACAACGGAGCGAGTCTTACGAGCGAGGAGTTCGCGGCCCGTCTCGCGTCCGAGCCGTCGAAGCGCATGCGCCGCAGGCGCGAGTCTCGACGGCTCGGACGCGAG